>SCTD01000028.1 GCA_004299215.1 Frankiales bacterium
GCCGCAGCCGCCCGAGCAGGCTCCCGTCCCCCAGCGCGAGTCCGAGCGCGAGCCCGAGCCCGAGCGTCAGCCCGAGCCCGAGCGCCAGCCCGAGCGCCAGCCCGAGCCCGTCGCCGACGGCGACCGCGCCGGCCTCGCTGTTCACCAACGGCGCCGACTACCCGATCGCGGATCTCGCGACCGTGGAGTCGCCGATCACGGTGAGCGGCCGGATCGGCAACGCCCCGTCCGCGCTGAAGGTCCCGGTGGACATCAAGCACACCTACCGCGGCGACCTGCAGGTCGACCTCATCGCTCCCGACGGCACGGCCTACCGCCTGAAGTCGACCGCGACCGGGCTCTTCGGCGACAGCGCCGACAACGTGATCGCCACGTACACGGTCAACGCCTCGAGCGAGACGGCGAACGGCACCTGGAAGCTGCGGGTGCGCGACGCGGCGTCCGGTGACACCGGCTTCATCGACAGCTGGAGCCTGCAGTTCTGACCTGGTGACGGGGTCCACCACGTCGTACCGTCGGCAGATGCTGCGGCGCGACGTGGTGGACCACGCGCTGGCCCGCCGCGCCCTGCTGCGGTCGATCTACGGCGGCGGGCTGTTCACCACGACCTCGGCGTACGACGTGTGCGACGCCGGCGTCTTCCTCAAGCGGGCGGCGGAGGCGTACGGCGTCACGACCGCCCGGACCTGCCCCATCTGCCGCAAGCTGCCGCTGGCAGAGGTGGCCTGGGTCTACGGGGACGCGATCGGCGACTACGCCGGCAGCGCTCGCAGCCCGGCGCAGCTCGAGGCGCTGGCCGCGGCGTACCCGGACTTCTCCGTGCACGAGGTCGAGGTCTGCCAGGGCTGCGGCTGGAACCACCTGGTGCGCAGCTTCCGCACCGGCACCCCGGGGACCTCCCCGGCCAGGCGGGTGAGGCGGAGCACCGGCTGACCGCTGCCGAGGCGGAACCGGACGTACGCGACGATGGAGGGCATGGGTCGACTCCGCAACGTCAGATGGAAGCGCCTGCTGCTGCTGAGCAGCGCCGGGTCCTTCCTCACGCTCCTGCTGCTCGTCGGGATCGGCTACGCGCTCACCGACGTGCCGGAGCCGAACGAGAGCGCGACCGCGACGGCGACGCGGATCCTGTACGCCGACCGGTCCGAGATGGGGCGCGTCGGGTCGCAGAACCGGATCCCCATCCCCCTGTCCAAGGTGCCGCAGGACGTGCAGCTCGCGGTGCTCTCCGCCGAGGACCGCGGCCACTACACGAACCCGGGCATCAACCCCCGCGGCATCGCCCGCGCGCTGTTCGCCAACGTGCGCGGCGGCGGCGTCGAGCAGGGCGGGTCGAGCATCACCCAGCAGTACGCGAAGAACGCCTTCCTCACCCAGGAGCGGACCTTCACGCGCAAGCTGAAGGAGGTCTTCATCGCGCTGAAGATGAGCCGCGAGGTCGACAAGGACAAGATCCTCGAGGACTACCTCAACACGATCTACTTCGGCCGGCAGGCCTCCGGCATCGAGGTCGCCGCCCAGACCTACTTCAACCGGCCGGCTGAGCGGCTCTCGCTCGCGCAGGGCGCCGTCATCGCGGCGAGCATCAAGTCGCCGGCCTCCCTCGACCCGGAGAAGCACCCGGAGGAGGCGAAGGAGCGCTGGGCCTACGTCCTCGACGGGATGGTCAAGGAGGGCTGGCTCACCCAGGCCGAGCGCGACAAGCAGGTCTACCCGCCCGTCGCCAAGATCGGCCAGGGCAACCGCAACAACGACCTGTCCGGCCCCAAGGGGCACGTCATCAACGCGGTGCTCGAGGAGCTGGCCGAGAGGGGCTTCCCGGAGGACCGGCTGTCGGCCGGCGGGCTGGTCGTCACGACGACGATCCGCAAGGGCGCGCAGGAGGCGGCCATCGAGGCGGTGCAGGACATCACCGGCGACAAGCCCGGTGACGACGAGCTGCAGGGCGCGCTGGTCTCGGTCATGCCGAGGACCGGCGAGATCTTCGCCTACTACGGCGGCGCCTCCGGGACCGGCTTCGACTTCGCGAACCAGGGGGTCGGCCGGCAGCCCGGATCGTCCTTCAAGCCGTACGTCCTCGCGACCGCGCTGGAGCAGGGCCTGAGCCTGCGCACCCGGCTCGACGGCAACAGCCCCAAGGACTTCCCCGGCCGGGAGGAGCCCGTCTCCAACTTCGGCGGACAGGACTACGGCCGGGTCGACCTGGTCGAGGCGACCCAGCGGTCCGTCAACACCGCCTACTACGAGCTCGGCCTCGAGGTGGGGCCGAGCAAGGTCGCGGAGCTCGCGCACAAGGCGGGCATCCCCGAGGAGGTCAGGCTCGAGAGCGAGGACGGCGTCACCAACGGCGGCATCGCCCTCGGCGGCTACGAGGTGCACGTCCTCGACCAGGCCGTCGGCTTCGGGACCTTCGCCAACCGCGGCATCCCGGTCGAGCCCTTCCTGGTGAAGAAGGTCCAGGACAGCTCCGGCGACGACCTCTACAACGCGGAGATCACGACCGGCGACCGCGCCTTCAGCGAGGACGTCGCCGACGACGCGACCTTCGCGATGCAGGCCGTGGTCGAGCGGGGCACCGGTCGGGGCGCCCGGCTCGCCGGCGGTCGCGAGGCGGCCGGCAAGACCGGAACCTCGCAGGACAACAAGGACGCCTGGTTCGTCGGCTACACCGCCGGCGACAACGCGCTGTCCACGGCGGTGTGGCTCGGCTACGCGCAGCCGAAGACGATCCGCATCGACGGCATCGAGGCCACCGGCGGTGGCTTCTCCAGCCGGATCTTCAAGGCCTACATGGACGTGGCGCTCGAGGGCCAGCCCGAGGAGGACTTCCCGCCGCCGGCCAACGTCGGCAGGCGCGGGGAGATCTCCGACGGCGACAGCAGCCCCCGGCCGCGGCGCAGCCGCACCGCCGAGGCCAGCCCCAGCCCGCTGGAGTCGGTGGCACCGGAGCCGTCCCCGACCGAGGCGCCCCCGCCGCCGTCGCCGGTCGTGCCGGCGCCGCCCACCTCGCCGTCGCCGGAGCCCGAGCCGTCGCAGGAGCCCCCGCCACCGACGGCGGGGCCGAGCCCGTCGGGCGGCTGACAGTGGCAGAGTCGGGCCGGTGAGCGCACCCTCTGCCGACCTCGTCCTGCCGTCGCGCGAGGACCCCGTCGTCGCCGGCACCACCGAGGCGATCGGCGGTCCGCCCGGGCGGCACGCGCTGCTCGGCGAGAAGCGGTTCTGGACGCCGCTGCGCTGGCTGGTGCTGCTCACGCTCCTCACCAGCCTGCTCGGCTGGTGGCAGAAGTCGCCGTGCCGGACCGAGGCGTGGGCGAACGAGTACCAGTACACCCGCGGCTGCTACACCGACGTCTTCGCCCTCTACTTCGCCGAGCGGCTGAACGAGGGCAAGACGCCGTACGCCGACCACCCCGTCGAGTACCCGGTCGTCATCGGCGCCGTCATGCAGGTCGCGGCCAAGGCGGTCACGCCGTTCGACCCGGAGAAGCGCCCGCGGCACTTCTACGACGTCACCTGGCTGATCCTCACCGCCAGCGCGCTGGTCGTCGTCGTCACGACGGCGAAGCTGGCCGGTCGCCGCCGCCCGTGGGACGCCGCGATCTTCGCGCTGTCACCGCTTCTCGTGCTGCACGGCACCACCAACTGGGACCTCGTGGCGATGGCCTTCGCCGGCGTCGGGCTGCTGCACTGGGCGCGTCGCCGTCCGCTCGCCGCCGGCGTCTTCCTCGGTGCCGCGACCGCGACCAAGCTCTACCCGGTGCTGTTCCTGGTGCCGCTGCTCGCCCTGTGCTGGCGGGCGAGGCGGATGAGGGAGTACGCCGTGACAGCCGCGGCGCTGGTGCTCACGCCGATCCTGATCAGCCTGCCGGTCTACCTGACCAGCCCGTCGTTCGCCGACGTCGGCGGGCAGCAGACGGCCGTCGCGGGATCGCCGCTGGACCGGCTCGGCGACGAGGGGCTGGGCGCCCTGATGCCGCACACCGAGGTGGCCGGCGCCGACGGGCAGGTGGTCACCGGGGTCAACGCGGCGTACCGCTTCTTCGAGCTGAACTCGACGCGACCGGCGGACTGGGACTCGGTGTGGCGGGTCGTCGAGAAGCTGCTCGGCCACCCGCTCAGCCAGGACGTCCCGCCGGGCGGCTCGCCGACGACCCTCAACGCCGTCGTCTTCCTGTCCTTCGCCGTCTGCCTGGTCGGGATCGTCGTGCTCGCGCTGAAGGCGCCGAGGCGGCCGCGGCTGGCGCAGCTGCTCTTCCTCACCGTGCTGGCCTTCCTGCTGACCAACAAGGTGTGGAGCCCGCAGTTCTCGATCTGGCTGGTGCCGCTCGCGGCGCTCGCGCTCCCGCGCTGGCGGCCGCTGCTCGCCTGGCAGTTCGCCGAGGCGCTGGTGCTCTTCACCCGCTTCTACTTCTTCGTCCGCAACTCCGACCCCAACGGGCAGAAGGGGATCGACGACTGGTGGTACATCACCGCCCTCGGGCTGCGCGACCTCGCACTGCTGGTCGTCGCCGGGCTGGTCGTCCGCGAGGTGCTGAAGCCGGAGCGGGACCTGGTGCGGGCCGACGGGACGGACGACCCGGCGGGCGGGGTGCTGGACGGCGCGCCGGACCGGGCGGCCTCAGGGGGTGAGGTCGAAGACGACCGCCTCGCCGACCTCGGTGCGCGTGACCGGTAGCCCGTCCACCGGCTTGAGGTGCGCCGACTCCCACGGCGACCCGCCGGCGTAGCCGGGCAGCAGCACCACCTGCTCGATGCCGCGCGCGCGGAGCAGCTCGACCGAGCCCGCGTCCGGGAAGGACGCGGCCTCGGCGCGCACCTGGGACAGCGCGTCGGGGGTGAAGCCGCTGTTGCCGTTGACGATCGGGTAGAGCCCGGCGCTCGACCAGTACATCGCCCAGTTGTCGCGGAAGCCGTCGCTCGGCAGGACGAGCAGCGGCCCCTCGGCCCGGTCGAGCGCCGCGGGCAGCGGCGGCGCCTCCGGCGTCGGAGTCGTGCCGAGCGACTCCACCAGCACCATGCCGATCGCGAGCGCGCCGATCACGAGGCTGGCGGCCGCGTTGCTGCGGGCGACCCGGCGCGCGAGGTCCACGCCCGCGGCAGCCAGCAGCGCGAGGCCCAGGGTGGCCGGCACGACCAGCCGCCCAGGGGTGCGGATGCCGTCGAAACCCGGCGCGTGCTCGAAGAGCGGAAGGTAGGTGAAGCGCCCACCGAACGGCCCCTGCACCCCGGTGCCGAGCACCAGCAGCACGAGCACGGTCAGCCCGACGCCGACCCGGCGCCGCAGCGGCCACGACCCGGCGACCAGCCCGGCGACGGCCAGCACGACCAGCGACCCGCCGACGGCCAGGGTCATCTCGGGCGGGAACGGCAGGCCCTCGCGCAGTCCGGCGTGCAGGTCGCCCCACAGCCAGCTGTCCTCGGGTGCGGTCAGGTAGGAGCGCCACGGGGGCGAGAACAGCTCGAGGTCGCCCACCGTGCGCGCGGCCCCCGGGTGGTCCTTCGCGACCTGGAGGTACGGCCAGGCGAAGAGCAGGCTGACCCCCGCGAAGAGCGCACCGCCACCGAGCTCGGCTGCGACGAGCCGGCGCGTCAGCGGCAGCTCCTTCCGGCGGCGCAGCAGCAGGATCCCGAAGACGACGCCGAGCCCCAGCAGCAGGTAGGCCAGCTGCAGGCCGAGCGCGAAGCCCAGCGTCACCTGCCAGGCGGCGACCGCCCAGCCGGCCAGTACGAGGCCCGGTCGCACCGGACCGGGGCCCCCGTACCCGTGTCCGCGGGCGAGCAGCGCCAGCGCGAGCGGGATGCCGCCGGCCGAGATCACGTGCAGGTGGCCCTCCTGCGCGAAGTGCCAGGGGGCGTACGCGAAGGCGATCCCGGCCGCGCCGCCGGCCAGCCGGGAGCTGCCGAGCTGGCGGGCGAGCAGGTAGGTCCCGGTGAAGGACAGGGCGTAGGCGAGCAGGAACAGCGTGTTGTAGCGGGCGAGCGCGGCCGTGACGCCGTCGCCGAACAGCACCCCGATCGGGGCGTAGCCGAGGAGCGCGTCGGAGAAGGCCAGCGACCGCTCCAGCGGCCAGAAGGTGTTGGAGTCCCAGGGGTTCAGCGGCTGCGAGGTGAGCGCGTGCGCGCCCCAGGACAGCTGCCAGGTCTGCAGCAGCGGGTCGCCGAGGTCCTCGGGCACGGTGCTGCGCAGGCCGCGCAGCACCGGCAGTCGCAGCAGCAGGGCGAGGGCGATCCCGACCAGCCCGGCGTAGACGGCTTCCTCGCGGGCGCCGACTGCCTGGCCCCGCCCGCTGCTCCGCACGCGGCAGAGTCTGGCAGCAGGCAGGCGGCCGAGGTCGTAGTCTCTGCCGGCGGCGCGCCGCCCGCAGACCGGGCCGGACCGTGGGAGGGCAGATCCGTGCGGCGTCCGACCGTGGGGCAGGCCGTGGTCGCGCTGGTCGTCACGGCCGGGCTCGTGCGCATCGGGCTGGTCGTGGGACACCTGAGCAGCCGGCACCTGAACGAGGACCAGGCATCGGTCCTGCTGGCGGCGCAGGAGCTGCTGCGCGGTCAGGTCCACCAGCCGTCCTTCCCCGGCCAGAGCTACGGCGTGGTGTTCGAGGGGCTGGGCGCCGCGGCCGGCTCGCTGGTGGGGATCCCGCCGGTGGTGGGGCTGACGGCCACGCTCGCCCTGCTCTGGTACGCGGGATGGGTGGTCGTCGCCGCCGGTGCGTGGGACGCCGGCGCGCGAGCGACCGGCCTGCTGGCGGCCGCGGCGCCGCTGCTGCTCGCGGTCTACCCCGTCTACTACGCCTCGGTCTTCACCGTCGGGCTCGGCCGGCTGCTCGGGGTCGTCGCCGCGGTGCTGCTGTGGCGCCGCCGCTGGGTGCCGCTGGGCGTAGGTGCGGGGGCCCTCGCCGTCGTCTTCGACCCGTCCAGCGTCCTGCTGCCGGTCGTCGGGGCGCTGCTGGCCGGTCGGGCCCTGGTCGGGGCGGTGCGCGCGCAGTGGCTGTCCGTGGCGTTCGCCTGCCAGCCGGCGCTGGCGTGGGCGGCCTGGCGGCGCTGGTTCGCCGTCACCCACCCCGATCACGTCCTGCACGCCGCGCCGTCGGTCGACCCGTCGTGGTCGGGTCTGACGGAGGTCGTCACCCGCGGCCCGCACTACGCGGGCTCGTTCTCCCTCGCGGTGCTTCCCGGCGGCTGGCCGGTGCTGGTCCTCGTGGCACTGGTCTTCCTGGCGTGCCTGCTGCTGGGAGGCTGGCAGGTGCGCGCCGCCGCCGTGGCTCTCGCCGCCCTGACCGCCCTGATCGCGGCGACGCCGCGGGCGCTCGACGACGTCAGCCCGTTCCTGCCGGGATCGCGGGTCTTCCTGGCCGTCCCGTACGCCGTCGTGCTGCTCGCCGCGGCCGTCGAGCCCCGGCTGGTCGGACAGCGCCTGCGCTCCGCGGTGCTCCCGGTCGCCGCAGCGGTGGTGCTGGTCTCGGCCTGCGCCGGGGCGGTGCGCTGGCAGAGCTCGGCCGGGGTGATCCTGGCCGCTGCCGCGACGGCGCCCGTGGTGCCGCTCGTCCCCGAGCAGGAGATGGAGCAGCGCTGCCGGGCGGCTCGGGAGCTCGGCACCGAGCTGGTGGTGTTCCTGGACGACCGCGCCGCGGCCTACGGCTGCCCGGTGCTTCTCGACGACGCCCCGGCGACGCTGCTGCCGGCCTACGAGCGGCGTACGTGGCGGCTCTACGAGGAGGCCGACGAGGTCCGCGGCCGCGTCGCGGTGGTCGGGAACGCGGAGCTGTGCGGGACGGCCACCGCCGTCGGCCTGGTCTGCCGCCCGGCGCCCGGCTCGCTCCCCGCGGTGGTGGTCGAGCCGGCCGGCATGTCGAGCCTGCAGGCGCTCCGCGCGCTCGGCGTGTTCGTGCGGCCCTTCGGGCCGGGCTGCGTGCCCGAGCGGCCGGAGACGTGCGTCCAGGCGCTCCCCGGCGGGAGCGGGCGGTCGCAGGGTGCGCGCTCGTGAGGGCGCTCTGGGACGGGCCGGTCGGCTTCTGCCTGCGCGTCTACCTCGTCGTGCGCGTGGGGCTGCTCGCCCTCGGGCTGCTGGTCTCCGGGCTGCTGCAGCACGGCCCCGACGTCGGCGCGCCGGGCTGGCCCGCACCGCCGGTCGGCGGCTGGTCGAGCGCGGTCACGGCGTGGGAGACCGGGGACGCGCTCTGGTACCTGCGGATCGCCTCGCAGGGCTACGCCACCGACGACGGCAGCGGGGCGTTCTTCCCCCTCTACCCGCTGCTCGTCCGCGCGGTCGGCGAGCAGCGG
>SCTD01000294.1 GCA_004299215.1 Frankiales bacterium
CCGCCGACCTGGCCCGCCGCGACCGGCTGGACAGCTCGCGAGCCGCCAGCCCGCTCCAGGCAGCCGACGACGCGGTGGTGCTCGACAGCAGCGCGCTCGACCCCGACGCCGTCGTCGCACGGGTGCTCGAGCTGGTCGCTGCCGCCGGGATCGACGCATGACCAGCGACGACCTGCTCGACTCCGAGGACCTCACGCCTCAGCCCGTGCTGGCCGTGGTCGGCCGCCCGAACGTCGGCAAGTCCACCCTGGTCAACCGCATCCTCGGCCGCCGCGAGGCCGTCGTCGAGGACGTACCGGGGGTGACGCGGGACCGCGTGACCTACGACGCGCAGTGGCGGGGTCGCCGCTTCACCGTCGTGGACACCGGTGGCTGGGACCCCGACGCGGTCGGCCTGCAGAAGGCGGTCGCCGCCCAGGCCGAGGTCGCCGTCGCGGCAGCCGACGCCGTGCTGTTCGTGGTCGACGTCACCGTCGGGGCGACCGACGCCGACGAGGCCGTCGTACGCGTCCTGCGCAAGGCCGGCAAGCCCGTCGTGCTCGTCGCCAACAAGGTCGACGACGAGCGGGCCGAGGCCGACGCCGCGATGCTCTGGTCGCTCGGGCTGGGCGAGCCGTACGCCGTCTCCGCCCTGCACGGACGCGGCAGCGGCGACCTGCTCGACGTCATCCTCGAGGCGCTGCCCGAGACGCCCGCCGAGCGCTTCGACGAGCAGGCCGGCCCGCGCCGCGTCGCCCTGGTCGGCCGGCCGAACGTCGGCAAGTCCTCGCTGCTCAACCGGCTCGCCGGCGAGGAGCGCGTGGTCGTCGACAACGTCGCGGGCACGACGCGCGACCCGGTCGACTCGCTGGTGGAGGTCGGCGGCGAGACCTGGCGCTTCGTCGACACGGCCGGGCTCCGCCGCCGCGTGTCGCACGCCTCCGGCGCGGAGTACTACTCCTCGCTGCGCACCCAGTCGGCGATCGACGCGGCCGAGGTCGCCGTCGTGCTGCTCGACGCGAGCGAGCCGATCAGCGAGCAGGACCAGCGGGTCATCGGCATGGCCGTCGACGCCGGCCGCGCCCTGGTCATCGCGTTCAACAAGTGGGACCTCGTGGACGAGGACCGGCGGCCGCAGCTCGCCAAGGAGATCGAGCGCGAGCTGGCCCGGGTCCAGTGGGCGCCGCGGCTCAACGTGTCCGCGCTGACCGGCCGCGCCGTCGACAAGCTCGCCCCGGCGCTGCACACCGCGCTGGACGGCTGGGAGACGCGCATCTCCACCGGTCGGCTCAACACCTGGATCGGCGAGCTCGTCGCCGCGACGCCGCCGCCGGTGCGCAGCGGCAAGCAGCCGAAGATCCTGTTCGCGACCCAGGCCGGCACCCGGCCGCCGCGCTTCGTGCTGTTCACCAGCGGCTTCCTCGAGGCGGGCTACCGGCGCTTCATCGAGCGCCGGCTGCGCGAGGACTTCGGCTTCGCCGGCAGCCCGATCGAGGTCAGCGTCAAGGTGCGTGAGAAGGGCAAGCGCTAGCAGGTTCCGTCATGATCGCGGTGACGTCTCGACCGATCCGACCGGCCGCATCGGTCGGATGCCCGCAACGATCATGCGGCGGAGCGTCCGGACCCTGCGCTGCTAGTGTTCCGAGCGCCTGCAGGGGCCATGCTCGACCTGCGGCGGGCTGTAGCGCAGCTTGGTAGCGCACTTGACTGGGGGTCAAGGGGTCGCAGGTTCAAATCCTGTCAGCCCGACAGATCGAGGCCGTCGCCGGTCCTCCTGGCGACGGCCTCGCGTCGTCCGGCCCCTCTCCGCCGGCATGACGATCCCGGCCGCCGCGGCGACGACGTCGTGCCTGCGCACCACGCCGGACGCCTCGGCACCGATAGGGTCGCGTCGACCGGATCGCAGGGCGAGGAGGTGGCGTGGCCGAGCAGCTGAGGGCTCCCGCCGACGAGGTCTCCCGCCGCATCTGGACCATCCCGAACGTCCTGTCGATGCTGCGCCTGGCCGGGGTGCCGCTCTTCCTCTACTGGGTGCTCGTCACGGAGCAGGACGGCCGGGCGATCCTGCTGCTGATGGCGGCCGGGGCCAGCGACTACTTCGACGGGCTGATCGCCCGCAAGTACAACCAGTTCACCCGGCTCGGGCAGCTGCTCGACCCGGCCGCGGACCGGCTCTACATCCTCGCGACGCTCATCGCACTGGTCGCCCGGGACGGCCTGCCGCTGTGGTGGGCGCTGACCCTGATCAGCCGTGACGTGGTGCTGTCGGCCTTCCTGCCGGTCCTGCGGCGCGCCGGCCACGGCCCGCTCCCGGTGCACTTCCTGGGCAAGGCGGCGACCTTCAACCTCCTCTACGCCTTCCCGATGCTGCTGGCGGCCCTACCCGGCAACGACGGGCTGCTGGCCGAGGTCTTCCGCCCGCTCGGCTGGGCCTTCGCGACCTGGGGGAGCGTGCTCTACCTCTGGGCGGGCGTGCTCTACGTCGTGCAGGTGCGGCAGGTGCTGCGCGACGACCGGGCGAGCGAGCCCGTGACGGAGGGGACCGGCGGGTGAAGGCGGTCGTGATGGCCGGCGGCGAGGGAACTCGGCTGCGCCCCATGACCGCGAACCAGCCCAAGCCGCTCCTGCCGGTCGTCAACCGGCCGATCATGGAGCACGTGCTGCGCCTGCTGAAGCGGCACGGCTTCGACGAGACCGTCGTGACGGTGCAGTTCCTGGCCAGCCTCGTGCGCACGTACTTCGGGGACGGCGAGGACCTCGGGATGTCCCTGTCGTACGCGACGGAGGAGACGCCGCTCGGCACCGCCGGCTCGGTGCGCAACGCGCAGTCGGCGCTGCGCGACGACGCCTTCCTGGTCATCTCCGGCGACGCGCTCACCGACATCGACCTCGGCGCGCTGGTCCGCACACACCGCGAGTCCGGCGCGCTCGTCACCGCCTGCCTGACCCGGGTCCCGGACCCGCTGGAGTTCGGCATCGTCATCCAGCGCGAGGACGGCCGGATCGACCGCTTCCTGGAGAAGCCGACCTGGGGTCAGGTGTTCAGCGACACCGTCAACACCGGCATCTACGTGATGGAGCCCGAGGTCTTCGACCACGTGGAGCCGGGCGTCCCCGTCGACTGGTCCGGCGACGTCTTCCCGAAGCTGCTCGAGCTGGGTGCGCCGCTGTTCGGCCACGTCGCCGAGGGCTACTGGGAGGACGTCGGGAGCCTCGAGTCCTACCTGCGGGCCCAGGCGGACGTGCTGCGCCGCAAGGTGGACGTCGAGATCGACGGCTTCGAGGTGGCACCGGGGATCTGGATCGGTGAGGGCGCGGACGTCGACCCGGACGCCAAGCTCAACGGCCCGCTCTGCATCGGTGCCCACGTCAAGGTCGAGGGCGGCGCCACGATCGGCGAGCTGTGCGTGCTCGGCGACAACGTCGTCGTCAAGGGCGGCGCGGTCCTGGAGCGCTCGATCGTCCACGACAACGTCTTCATCGGGCCGCAGGTCAGCCTGCGCGGCGCCGTGATCGGCAAGAACAGCGACATCATGCGGGCCGCCCGGGTCGGGGAGGGTGCCGTCGTCGGCGACGAGTGCGTCGTCGAGGAGGAGGCGTTCCTCGCCGACGGCGTGAAGGTCTACCCGTTCAAGACGATCGAGGCCGGCGCCGTGCTGCACACCAGCGTCATCTGGGAGAGCCGCGGCAGCGCGTCGCTCTTCGGCCAGCGCGGGGTGTCGGGCCTGGTCAACGTCGAGATCACGCCGGAGTACGTCGTCCGCCTGGCCGCGGCGTACGCCTCGACGCTCCCCAAGGGCAGCGTCGTCGTGACCTCCCGCGACGCCTCCCGCGCGGCTCGGGCGTTGAAGCGCGCCGTCATCTCCGCGCTGAACTCCAGCGCGATCGACGTCCGCGACCTCGAGGTGGCGCCGTTCCCCGTCACCCGCTTCATGACCTCACGCAGCGACGCCGCCGGCGGCATCGTGCTGCGCACCACCCCGAACGACCCCGAGTCCGTCGACATCGTGTTCCTCGAGGCCGGCGGCGGTGACCTGTCACCCGCTCGGCAGCGCGCGCTGGAGCGGGTCTTCAGCCGGCAGGAGTTCCGCCGCGCGTTCCCCGGGGAGATCGCCGAGCTGACGTTCCCCTCGCGGACCGTGGAGACGTACGTCCAGGAGGTCCTGCGGGCCCTCGACGTGACGGGGGTCGCCGAGGCAGGCCTGAAGGTTGTGCTCGACACCGCGGGCGGAGCCGTCGCGACGGTGCTGCCGGCCCTGCTCGGTCACCTCGAGGTCGAGGTGCTGACCGTCAACAACCGGCTCGACGAGCGCGCGACCAGCGAGTCGGTGGCCGACCACATGCGCGACCTCGAGCGGCTGGGCGACCTCGTGTCGAGCTCCCGGGCGGCCTTCGGGGTCCGCTTCGACCACGTGGGGGAGCGGATCGCGCTGGTCGACGAGCGGGGCCGGCTGATCTCCGACGACCGCGCGCTGCTGGTGGT
>SCTD01000295.1 GCA_004299215.1 Frankiales bacterium
ACGTTCAAGGACGTCGGCTACGGCTACGGCTACAGCCTGGCCGCCGAGACCATCTGCGTGCTGGCCGACACCTACACCACGGTGCGCGCCCAGCGCTCGAAGTTCTTCGGCGAGGGCGGCTCGTACGTCTTCCGCGGCAACGGCGCGACGGTCAACAACCTCAACAGCGACTTCTTCTTCCAGCAGATCATCGACGACCGGCGGGTCGAGCGGCTGATGGACCAGCCGGCGCCGAACGGCCCGAAGCCCGAGATCAAGCAGATGGTCACCGGCTACGTCGCCGGCTACAACCGCTGGCTGGCCGACGTCGGTGGCCCGGCCGGCATCACCGACCCGGCCTGCGCCGGCAAGCCGTGGGTCACCGAGATCACCGAGCTCGACGCCTACCGCCGCTTCTACCAGCTCGCCCTGCTCGCCAGCGCCGGCGTGGCCATCGACGGCATCGGTGCCGCCCAGCCGCCCCACCCGGGCGCCCCGCTCCCGGCGGCGCCCGACCACGAGGCGAGCGCCCGACTGCTCGACGAGCAGTGGCAGACCCTCGCGATCGGCAGCAACGCGGTCGCGCTCGGCAAGGACGCCACCGAGAACGGCAAGGGCATGCTGCTCGGGAACCCGCACTTCCCGTGGATCGGCTCCGAGCGCTTCTTCCAGGCCCACCTGACCGTCCCCGGCAAGATGGACGTCACGGGTGGCTCGCTGCTCGGCGTCCCGCTCGTGCTCATCGGCCACACCGAGAAGATGGCGTGGAGCCACACCGTCTCGACGTCGTTCCGGTTCACGCCGTTCCAGCTCACGCTGGTCCCCGGCTCGCCGACGACCTACCTCTACGACGGGGTGCCGACGCCGATGACCTCCCGTGAGGTCACCGTCACGCTGCAGGACGGCTCGACGCAGTCCCGCACGCTCTACAGCAGCCACCACGGCTCCATCCTGACGAGCATCCTCGGCCTGCCGATCTTCCCGTGGACGCCGGGCACCGCCTGGGCGCTGGGTGACGCGAACGCCCCGAACTTCCGCTACCTCAACCACTTCTTCGAGGTGGACCAGGCGCAGTCGGCCAAGGAGGTGCTCGAGGTCCTCAAGCGCAACCAGGGCATCCCGTGGGTGAACACCATCGCCGCCGACGACTCGGGTGACGCGCTCTACGCCGACATCTCCGTCACGCCGCACGTCACGAACGAGCAGGCCCAGGTGTGCAACACGGCGATGGGCCAGGCGACGTACGCCGCGCTGCGCCTGCCGGTGCTGGACGGCTCCCGGTCGGCCTGCGAGTGGGGCACCGACGAGGACGCCGTGCAGCCGGGCACCTTCGGACCGTCCAACATGCCGTACCTGCTCCGCAGCGACTACGTCACCAACTCCAACGACTCCTACTGGCTGAGCCAGCCGCGCCAGCCGCTGACCGGCTTCGCCCGGATCATCGGCGACGAGGAGACGGCCCGGGCGCTGCGCACGCGCAGCGGGCTGGTCATGGTCGAGGAGGAGCTGGCCGGCGGCGGGCGCTTCACCCGCCAGGAGCTGCAGGACCTGCTCTACAGCAACCGCCAGTACGCCGGTGAGCTGACCCGCGACGACGTCGTCGAGATGTGCCGCAGCTTCCCCGGCGGCGTCGCCCCGTCGGCCTCCGGCCCGGTCGCGGTCGGCGACTCCTGCGACGTGCTGGCCGCCTGGGACGTCCGTGACGACCTGGACTCCCGCGGCGCGATCCTGTTCCGCCGCTTCTGGACCCGCGCGGCGGGGGCGGCCGCCGGGCTGTGGCTGACGCCGTTCAGCGTCGACGACCCGGTCAACACGCCCAGGGACCTGAACACGATGCACCCGCAGGTGATGCAGGCCTACGGCGATGCGCTCAACGACCTCGAGGGCGCCGGCATCCCGGTCGACGCACCGCTCGGCGACTTCCAGAAGGACCAGCGGCCGGACGGGACGACGATCCCGTACCACGGCGGTCCCGGCGGGCTCGGCGTCTTCAACGCGATGGCCGCCTCGTGGAACGCCAGCAAGGGCTACGTCGGCCGGCTGGCGCACGGCGCGTCGTTCATCCAGACCGTCAGCTTCGACGGCGACGGCTGCCCGGACGCGCAGACCATGCTGACCTACTCGCAGTCGACGAACCCGCTCAGCGAGCACTACGCCGACCAGACCCGCCTCTACAGCTCGGGCGGCTGGGTCAAGGGCGTCTTCTGCGAGGCCGACGTGGCCGCGGCGACCCTCAGCACGAGGCGCCTGGTCGGCTAGGTCGCCGGGGCGGCCGCCCTGGCGGCCGCCACAGACTGAGGTCGCCGGGTCCCGATCACGTAGGGGTCCGGTCAGGGTCGGGGGATGGGCGGCCTCGGTGACCTCAGCGACCTCGGTGCCGCGTCCCGCCGTGTCTGGACGCGGGCCGAGGCACGGCAGCGACTGACCGGCGGCCAGATCGACGACCTGGTGCGGCTCGGTGTCTGGCAGGTGCTGTGGCGGGGCGTCTACGCCGACGGCGGCGTCGTGGTCGACGCCGAGCAGCGGGCGATCGCTGCGACCCTCGCGGTCGGCGGGAGCTGCGCGCTGAGGAAGCGCCCGCGAGCCGTGGCGATCGGTCGTACGGCCGCGCGGGTCTGGGGGTTCCCGCTCATCGACGACGACGATCCGGTGACCCGCGCCCGGGAGCACCTGCTCGACGAGGTCGCCGTGACCCGCACCCTGCCCCGACAGCGCTTCGACGGACGGGAGCTGCGACCGCGGCAGGTGCCGGTGGCCAAGCGGGAGCTGATCCAGCAGCCGTCGGGGCTGTGGCTCACGCGACCGCTGCGCACGATCGCCGACTGCGCGCGGTGGCTGTCCCACGAGGCGCTGGTGTGCGTGATGGACAACGCGCTGCATCGAGGGGGCGCCACGCCCGAGGCGCTGGACCGGCTGGCCCGGGCTCGCCGCGGGCAGCCGGGCAGCCGGGCGGCCCGGCTCTCGCGCGTGCGGTGCCGCTGGCGGACGGCCGCGCGGAAGCACCCACGGAGTCCCTGGCCCGCCTCCCGCTGCTCCCGGTCCTCCCGCGGCTCGGGCCGCAGGTCGAGCTGGTCGACCACCGCGGACAGGTCATCGCCCGCTTCGACCTGGCGGACCGGCAGGCGCGGCTCGGCATCGAGACCGACGGCCTGCGAGGGCACTCCGGCGACGCGATGGTGGCCAAGGACCGCCGGCGGGACCGCAGGACCGAGGACCGGGGCTGGACCACGGAGCGGCTCCGCTGGTGGGAGCTGCGCAAGGAGCACGGCGACGTGGTCCGCCGGCTGGTGGCCCGCCACGACGAGCTGATGGCCCGGGCCGCCTAGCCCGTCGGCCGTACGGTCCCCCGGTCGCCGAGAGGAGCGGCCGGGGAGGGCGCGGCCGGCGCGGCCGGGAGGCGCGTCAGCTCTGGGCGAGGACGAGCGGGGCGCCGTTGGTCTCGCCGTAGCTGTCGCGGACGGCACCCGCCGCGACGACGGCCGAG
>SCTD01000296.1 GCA_004299215.1 Frankiales bacterium
GGGAAGGTCTTCGAGGAGGAGGCCCTCTACGTCGCCCAGCTGCTGACGGCGAGCTTCGACGTCGCGACGGTCGAGCTCAGCCGGGCGCTCGACAGCGCCTTCGCGGCTCTCGACGAGGTCGTGCTCACGGCGACCCTCACCGCCGTCGGCATCGCGGTCGACGAGATCTCGACGGCCCTGGAGGACGTCTACGAGCAGACCGCCGCAGAGATCGCCGGGCTGCTGGACGACGCCGAGTACACGCTCAACCAGATCGGCTCGGCGCTGAACGCGGTCTTCGACCCGAGCCCCGCGGACATCGCTGCACTGCTCAAGACGATGGCGTTCGGCGTCGTCGCGGTGGCGGAGGTGCTGCGTGACATCGAGGGGCAGCTGGACCAGGCGGCGGCCGAGACGCTGAAGTCCGTCGCGTACACGGCGCAGCAGGTGGCGACCGCGTTGCGGGACGTCTACGACGACAGCGCCGCTGTCGTCGCCACCGTGCTGAAGGAGGCCGACTTCCTCGTCGGCGAGGTGGCGGAGGCGCTGCAGGGCGTGTTCCTCGCGTCGGCCGCGCTGGCGACCCAGCTCCTGCGGGACGTCAGCTTCACCGTCACCGAGATCGCCGGAGCGCTGGAGGCGGTCTACCTGCGGGGCGCCGAGCAGGTGGCCACGTTGCTCAAGGACGTCGGCTTCCTGGTCACCGACGTGGCCGCGGCGCTGGTGGCGCACTTCTCGAGCGTGGCGGCGACCGTTGCCGGCGTCCTGCAGTCGGTCGGCTTCGCGGTCACGGAGGTCGCTCAGGCGCTGGAGACGACCTTCGCCCTGGGAGCCGCAGCGGCGGCCCGGATCCTGGACGACCTGCTGTACTCCGCGACCCAGATCGCGACGGTCCTGCGCGGGGTCTTCGACCAGCTCGACGACCAGATGGCAACCATCCTCAAGGGGCTCGGCGAGAGCATCACGGTGATCAGCGGGCTCCTCCAGTCGGTCTACGGGTCGACCGCAGCCGCGGCAGCTGCGGTGCTCGAGACGCTCGCCTACACGATGACCGAGATCGGAGCCGTCCTGCAGAGCGTCTTCCACCAGACCGCGCAGGAGGCCGCACAGGTGCTCGAGGACATCGGCGCGACCGCAGCGGAGATCGCGGGAGTCCTCGAGGACACGTTCAACGTCGCCACCGCAGAGGTGATCGGCTTCCTGTCCGACCTCGGCTTCAACGACAGCACGATCAACGCCATCGGCGGGGCCTTCAGCGACTTCGGCAACGACGTCGCTGACTTCTTCGACAGCTGGTTCTAGACGACGTGCCACGCGTCACGGGCAGCCGGAGTGGGCAGGGAGGTAGCTGATCCCGCACGGCTTCGACGTGAAGGAGAACCATGACCACCGCACGCGACATCATGACCGCCGGCCCGGACTTCGTGGACGGCTCGACGACGGTCCTCGACGTGGCCAAGAAGCTCGCCACGGGCAACTACGGGTCGCTGCCCGTCTGCGACGGCGACAAGGTGACCGGCATGGTCACCGACCGCGACATCGTCG
>SCTD01000297.1 GCA_004299215.1 Frankiales bacterium
ATCTCCGTGCTGGTCGGTCCAGAACCAGGTGCGCCCGACTGCGGGTGACGGCGCGCCGGCGAGCGCGTGCGCGACGCGCTGCCCCTGCACGATCGCGCTGTCGAAGTGCTCCACGCGGCGGTGGTCCCGGGTCTGCTCGTCCCAGGCCGCAGCAGCGTCCCCGATCGCCCACGCACGTGGCGCGCTGCTCCGCCCGTCCGCGTCGACCGCCACGGCGCCGTCGACGAGGTCGACGCCGGACACCCAGTCCGTCGCGGGACGCGCTCCGACGCCGACCACGACGAGGTCGGCGGGCAGGACGGCGCCGTCCGCCAGGGTCACGGACGTCACGGTGCCGTCGCCGTCCAGCGACGCGGCGCCGACGGCGTTGCGCATGCGCACGCCGGCGTCCGCGTGCCACTGGGCGACCCGTGCGCTGATCTCGTCGCCGAGCGCCCACAGCGGACCGGGCAGCGGGTCGACCATCGTCACGTCGAGCCCGAGGGAGCGCAGCGTGGCGGCCACCTCGCAGCCGACGAACCCCTGCCCCACGACGACCGCTGTCCGCGCCATCGAGGCGGCGGAGCGCAGCGCGGACGCCTCGGCGATCGTCCGCAGCTGGTGGACGCCCGTCAGCTCCATCCCGGGCAGCGGCGGGCGGCGGTTCACGCCACCCGTGGCGATCACGACGTCGTCGTAGGACAGCGTCGAGCCGTCGGCGAGCGACAGGCGCTGCGCCTGGGCATCCAAGGCGACGGCCTCGGTGCCGAGGCGCACGTCGATGCCGAGCGTCTCGTACACCTCGGCGCCGTGCACCTGCAGGTCGTCGGCGCTCGTGCTGCCGGCCAGGTAGCCCTTGCTGAGACCGGGCCGCTCGTACGGCAGCACCGGCTCGGCGCCGAGCAGGGTGACCGTGCCGTCGAAGCCCAGCTCGCGCAGCGACGTCGCCGCCGTCGCACCGGCCAGGCCCGCGCCGACCACCACGACGCCGCCGGTCATCCTGCCTCGACCTGCCAGGTCACGCTGCTCTCCTTCCGGTGGGGCCGGGCGGCGCGGGTCGGGGCGCCGCCCGGCAGGGCCCTACTCGTCCTCGGAGCTGTCGGTCTTGCCGCTCTCGCAGCCGCACTCCTTGCACATGACGTCCTCCCTCCCACCAGATCGACCCATGATTGCTGTTCTATACCTCGCCACCGGGGTCGCAGCGCGGTCCCTAGCCTGGGCGCATGACCGCGCCGCCGGACGGCCCGCCCGCCGTCGTCGACCCCGACGACCACCGCGCCCTGCGCGCCGACATCCGGCGGCTCACCACGCTGCTCGGCGACACCCTGGTCCGCCAGGAGGGGCCGGAGCTCCTCGAGCTGGTGGAGCGGGTGCGTGCCCTCGCCCGACAGGAGGGCGGCCTCGACGAGGACCCGCTGCGCGACCTCGACCTGGCGACCGCAGCGCTCCTGGTGCGGGCGTTCTCCACCTACTTCCACCTGGCGAACGTCACCGAGCAGGTGCACCGCTCGCGCGGGATGCTGCGCCGGCGCAGGGCGTCCGGAGGCTGGCTGCGCCAGGCGCTGGAGCGGGTCACCGAGCAGGGCGTCTCGGCGGACGACCTGCGTGCCGGCGTCGAGCGGCTCGACGTGCGCCCGGTCCTGACGGCGCACCCCACCGAGGCGACCCGCCGGTCGATCCTGCTGTCGCTGCGCCGGATCGCCGAGCTGCTCGACGACGACGAGCCGCGCACCCAGCGCCGCCTGGGCGAGGCGATCGAGCTGCTCTGGCAGACCGACGACCTGCGGGTGACCCGGCCGTCGCCGCAGGACGAGGCGCGCAACGGGGTCTACTACCTCGAGGGCTTCGCCGCCGGTGCGGTCGCGGACGTCGTGGAGGCGCTCCGCGACGAGCTGCACGAGGCGGGGGTGGAGCTGCCGGTCGACGCCCGCCCGCTGAGCTTCGGCACGTGGATCGGCGGTGACCGCGACGGCAACCCGTACGTCACTCCGGAGGTCACCCGCGAGGTCCTGCTGCTCCAGCACGACCACGGGTCCCGGGCGATCCTCGAGCTGCTCGACCAGTTGCGGGTGCAGCTCTCGGTGTCGAGCCGGGTGGGAGTGAGCGACGAGCTCGTGACGGCGCTGCAGGAGGCGCTGGACCTGCTGCCGGAGGTCGAGCCGCGCTACCGGCGGCTGAACGCCGAGGAGCCCTACCGGCTGATGGCCACCTGCATCCGCGCGCGCTTGCAGAACACCCGGCGCCGGCTCGCGGCCGGCGCGCCGCACGAGCCCGGCCGGGACTACCTGCGCGACGACGAGCTGCTGGCCGACCTGCTGCTCATGCGCGACTCCCTGCTGCAGCACCGCGGTGAGCTCAGCGCGACAGGGATCCTGGAGCGCGCGATCCGCACCGTCGTGGCGTTCGGCAGCCTGCTCGCGACGATGGACGTGCGCGAGCACGCCGATGCGCACGCGGCGACCCTGGGGCAGCTGATCGACCGCACGCACGAGCTGTCGCACCCGTGGTCCGAGCTGTCGCGCTCCTACCGCCTCGCGGTTCTCACCCGCGAGCTGGACGGTCGGCGACCGCTGGCCCCCGTGCCACCGCCGCTCGACGAGGAGGGGGCGAAGGTGTTCGCCGTCTTCACCACCATCCGCGAGGCGATCGCGCTGCTCGGTCCGCGAGCCGTCGAGTCCTACATCGTCTCGATGACGCGCAGCGCCGATGACGTCCTGGCCGCGGTCGTGCTCGCCCGGGAGGCCGGCCTCGTCGACCTGCACGCCGGCGTCGCGCAGGTGGGCTTCGTCCCGCTGCTGGAGACCGTCGACGAGCTGCGCGGCGCCGAGCAGGTGCTGTCGGACCTGCTGTCGTGCGCGCCGTACCGCCGGCTGGTCGCGCTGCGCGGCGACGTGCAGGAGGTGATGCTCGGCTACAGCGACTCCAACAAGTCGGCGGGCATCGTGACGTCGCAGTGGGAGATCCACCGCGCGCAGCAGCGCCTGCGTGACGTCGGTGCGGAGCACGGCGTACGGCTCCGCTTCTTCCACGGGCGCGGCGGCTCCGTGGGGCGCGGCGGCGGACCGAGCCACGAGGCGATGCTCGCGCTGCCGTACGGCACCCTCGACGGGGCGGTGAAGGTGACCGAGCAGGGCGAGGTCATCTCGGACAAGTACAGCCTCCCGGTGCTGGCGCGCGAGAACCTCGAGCTCACGCTGGCGGCAGCGCTCGAGGCCACCGTGCTGCACCGGCGACCGCGGCGCAGCGCCGAGCAGGCCGAGCGCTGGGACGCGGCGATGACGGTCGTGTCCGACGCGGCGTTCGCGCGCTACCGCAGGCTGGTCGACGATCCCGACCTCCCGGCCTACTTCTTCGCCTCCACGCCGGTGGACCTGCTCGCGGAGCTGCACATCGGCTCGCGCCCGTCTCGCCGTCCCGACACCGGCGGCGGCGTCGAGGGGCTGCGCGCGATCCCGTGGGTGTTCGGCTGGACGCAGTCGCGGCAGGTGGTGCCCGGCTGGTACGGCGTCGGCAGCGGGCTGGCGGCCGCGCGCGAGCAGGGCATGGGCGAGGCCCTGGTGGAGATGCACCGCGGCTGGCCGTTCTTCCGGACGCTGCTCGGGAACGTGTCGATGACGCTCGCCAAGACCGATCTCGGGATCGCGCGGCGCTACGTCGACGCGCTGGTCCCGGACGGGCTGCGGCACGTCTTCGACGACGTGGTCGCCGAGCACGAGCTCACGCTCGCCGAGCTGCTCGCCGTGACCGGGGAGTCCGAGCTGCTCGCCTCCGACCCGGTGCTGAAGCAGACGCTCGAGGTGCGCGACGCCTACCTCGCGCCGCTCAGCGCGCTGCAGGTGGCGCTGCTGCGGAGGCTGCGGGCGACGGACGACCCGGAGCCCGATCTGGTGCGCGCGCTCCTGCTCACCGTCAGCGGTGTCGCCGCGGGGCTGCGCAACACCGGCTGAGCTCCGCTGCCTTCGCCGGGAAGTGGCGATCTTGGCGGGGGTGTGAGCGTGCGTGATCGCCACATCCTCCGGGGGCCGGGAGGACGACAGCGAGGCTCAGAAACTCCCTGGACGTCCATGTACTTTACCTGGACGTCCAGGTACCTTGATGGTGACGCGCCTACCTCCTGGAGCTCCCATGTCCCTGCACGTCCCCGTGCACCCCGTCCGGTTCGTCACCTCGGCGAGCCTGTTCGACGGTCACGACGCAGCCATCAACATCATGCGGCGGGTGCTGCAGAGCCAGGGCGTCGAGGTGGTGCACCTGGGTCACGACCGCAGCGTCGAGGAGGTGGTCACGGCCTGCCTGCAGGAGGACGTCCAGGGAGTCGCGGTGAGCTCCTACCAGGGCGGCCACGTCGAGTACTTCTCCTACCTGAAGGAGCGGCTCGTCGAGGTCGGCGCCGGCCACGTGCAGGTCTTCGGCGGCGGCGGCGGCGTGATCGTGCCCGAGGAGATCGCGCTGCTGAAGAGCCGCGGCGTCACGATCTTCGCGCCCGAGGACGGCCAGCGGCTCGGCCTCGCCGGGATGATCAACACGCTGGTCGAGGCCTGCGACGTCGACCTGGCGGCGACGCCGCCGGCGGTGGAGGACGTGCTCACCGGCGACGCCGCCGCGCTCGCCCGCGCGCTCACGGTGCTCGAGGCGGGTCGGTCACCGGAGCTCGCGGCGGCGGTGCGCGAGCGCGCCGGCACCGTCCCGGTCCTCGGCATCACCGGCACCGGCGGCTCGGGCAAGAGCTCGCTCACCGACGAGCTGGTCCGCCGGCTGCGGCTGGACCAGGAGGACAAGCTCCGGATCGCGGTGCTGGCCATCGACCCGACCCGGCGCAAGGGCGGCGGCGCGCTGCTCGGCGACCGCATCCGGATGAACTCGCTCGCCGGCGGCTCGGTCTTCTTCCGCTCCTTCGCCACGCGCACCAGCGGCACGCCGGTGCCCGAGCACCTCGACGACGCGATCGCCGCCTGCAAGGCGGCGGGCTTCGACCTGGTCGTCATCGAGACGCCGGGCATCGGGCAGGGCGATGCGAGCATCACCGAGCACTGCGACGTCTCGCTCTACGTCATGACACCGGAGTACGGCGCCGCGTCCCAGCTCGAGAAGATCGGGATGCTCGACGCCGCCGACGTGGTCGCCATCAACAAGTACGAGCGGCGCGGTGCCGAGGACGCGCGGCGTGACGTCGCCCGGCAGCTGGTGCGCAACCGCGAGGCCTTCGGGCAGTCGTGGGAGGACATGCCGGTCTTCGGCACCAGCGCCGCGCGCTTCGCCGACGACGGCGTCACCGCGCTCTACCAGCACCTGCGCGGGCTGCTCGCCGAGCGCGGCCTGGACGCCCCGGCCGGACGGCTGCCGCTCGTCGGCACCAAGACCTCGACCGGGCTGACGAGCGTGCTGCCGGCCGCCCGCGAGCGCTACCTCTCCGAGATCGCCGACACCGTCCGCGGCTACCACCGCCGGACGTCCGAGCAGGCCGAGGTGGCCCGTCGCCGCCAGCACCTGGAGACCGCACGCGCCCTGGTCGAGGAGACGGCCGAGCTCGATGCCCTCATCGCCGAGACCGAGGTCGACCCCGAGGTGCAGGGGCTGCTCGACAGCTGGCCGGCCCGGGTCGAGGAGTACTCCGGCGACGAGCTCGTCTACACCGTGCGCGGCAAGGAGATCCACACGCCGCTCACCCGGGAGACACTCTCCGGCAACGCGGTCCGCCGCGTGGCGCTCCCTCGTACGTCCGACGCCGGCGACCTGGTCGGCTTCCTGCGCCGCGAGAACCTGCCGGGCTACTTCCCCTTCACCGCAGGGGTCTTCCCGTTCAAGCGGCAGGGCGAGGCGCCGGCGCGGATGTTCGCCGGTGAGGGCGACGCCTTCCGCACCAACCGGCGCTTCAAGGTGCTGTCCGAGGGACAGCCCGCCACGCGCCTGTCGACGGCGTTCGACTCGGTCACGCTCTACGGCCGCGACCCCGACCTGCGCCCGGACATCTACGGCAAGGTCGGCACGTCCGGCGTCTCCATCGCGACGCTCGACGACATGAAGGTGCTCTACGGCGGCTTCGACCTCTGCTCCCCGACGACGTCGGTGTCGATGACGATCAACGGGCCGGCGCCGACGATCCTCGCGATGTTCCTCAACACGGCGATCGACCAGGAGCTGGAGAAGCGTCCCGACGAGGACCCGGCCGCGGTGCGGACGTGGGTGCTGCAGAACGTCCGCGGCACGGTGCAGGCCGACATCCTCAAGGAGGACCAGGGGCAGAACACCTGCATCTTCTCGACCGAGTTCGCACTGCGCGCGATGGCCGACATCCAGGAGTGGTTCGTCGAGCACGAGGTGCAGAACTTCTACTCCGTGAGCATCAGCGGCTACCACATCGCCGAGGCCGGGGCCAACCCCATCAGCCAGCTCGCGTTCACCCTGGCGAACGGCTTCACCTACGTCGAGGCCTACCTCGCCCGCGGCATGGCGATCGACGACTTCGCGCCGAACCTGTCCTTCTTCTTCAGCAACGGCATGGACGCGGAGTACACCGTCCTCGGTCGCGTCGCGCGTCGCATCTGGGCCGTCGCGATGAAGGAGAAGTACGGCGCGAGCGAGCGGTCGCAGAAGCTCAAGTACCACGTGCAAACGTCAGGCCGTTCGCTGCACGCGCAGGAGATGGCGTTCAACGACATCCGCACGACGCTGCAGGCGCTGTGCGCGCTCTACGACAACGCCAACAGCCTGCACACCAACGCCTACGACGAGGCGGTCACGACGCCGACCGAGGAGTCGGTCCGTCGAGCACTGGCCATCCAGATGGTCATCGACAAGGAGTGGGGCCTGTCGGCGAACGAGAACCCGCTGCAGGGCAGCTTCGTCGTCGACGAGCTCACCGACCTGGTCGAGGCCGCGGTGCTCGCGGAGTTCGACCGGATCGCCGAGCGCGGCGGTGTCCTCGGCGCGATGGAGACCGGCTACCAGCGTGGCCGGATCCAGGACGAGTCGATGCTCTACGAGCACCGCAAGCACGACGGCACGCTGCCGATCGTCGGCGTCAACACCTTCCTCGCGCCGAAGACCGACGAGACGCCGAAGACCGTCGAGCTCGCCCGTGCGACCGAGGCGGAGAAGGAGTCGCAGCTGAACCGGCTGCGCGCCTTCCACGAGGCGCACCGCGCCGAGGCGCCGGCCGCGCTCGCGGCGCTGCAGGAGGCGGCCACCAGCGGCGGGAACGTCTTCGACGCGCTGATGACCGCGGTGCGCCACTGCTCGCTCGGTCAGATCAGCGAAGCGTTCTTCGAGGTGGGCGGCCAGTACCGGCGGAACGTGTGACCGCGCCGCGGCTGGCCGTCGACCCGATCGTGGAGGCGCGACGGCACTGGGAGGAGCACGGCTGGTCCGACGCTGCGGAGGGCATGGCCGCGGTCACCTCGATCATGCGCGCGCAGCAGCTGGTCCTCGCCCGCGTCGACGAGGTGCTGCGGCCGCTCGAGCTGACCTTCGCCCGCTACGAGCTGCTCATGCTGCTGCACTTCAGCCGTACGGGGGCGCTGCCCGTGACCAAGGCGAGCACGCGGCTGCAGGTGCACCCGACGAGCGTCACCAACGCCGTCGACCGGTTGGAGGCGGCCGGTCTGGTCGAGCGCCGGCGGAACCCCACGGACGGGCGGGGGATCCTGGTGGCGCTGACCCCAGCCGGTCGTGCGCTCGCGCTGAAGGCGACCGAGCGGCTGAACGCCGAGGTCTTCGAGCAGGTCGGGCTGGCGCCCAGGCGCACCGGCACGCTGCTGTCGGTGCTCACCGAGCTGCGGCGTTCGGCCGGCGACCTCGCCTGACGGGTGCTTCGCCCGGCGGATGAGGGTCCCGAGCGGAAGAACCACCGGCGCTGAGGGTGGCCGGCTGCACGCCGGCGCCGGCGGCGCCAGCGGGTGGTCTCTCGCTGCCGAGGATGTGACCGATCTGCACTGGCCGGGACGCGGCGCAACCGGGAGACTCGGTGCAGAGGCACAACGGCCTCCCGGACGAGCAGCGCCGTACCCGGACAGCGACAAGACGGCGTCCTTGGAGTGGTCATGCACTGGGTCGCGCTCGTCTTCTCTGGTGTGCTGGAGGCAGTCTGGGCAACTGCCCTCGGCAAGTCCCACGGATTCAGCCGCCTCACCCCCTCGGTCGTCTTCGTGGTGGCGGCGGCAGCGAGCTTCGCCGGGCTGGCCTACGCGATGCGGGGTCTCCCTGTCGGGACCGCCTACGCGGTGTGGGTCGGCATCGGGGCAGCCCTGACGGCCGGCTACGCCATGACGAGCGGTGCGGAGCCGGCATCCGCTGTCAGGGTCCTGCTCCTGCTGGGCATCGTCGCCTGCGTCATCGGCCTCAAGGTCGCGCACTAGCGCTGGCGTCAGAGCTTCCCCGACGGCGCACCTCGTTGAACGGCTGTCTTGGCTCGGACCCACTAGCCCCTGGGCTTGAACAAGGGCAGGTCGATCGACGCGGCCATGGCTTCCAGCCCCGCGGGGCTGGGGTGCAGCTGACGCCGCAGCCTCCGCTGACGGCGCGTGCCATGCGCACGTCGTAGGGCCACGGGTTCGAGACACGGCTGCTTGCCCGGCGCAGCCACGCTCACCGTGAGCCGCACGTCGACGCTGTGATCCTGCGCTCCCGTGCTGAGGTGCAGACCCCACTCGTCCAGCCCCGCGATGAGCGGCCGGTCGAACCGGAGATCCGGTTGTGCCGCAGGCTCCTGCTGCCCGTGAACGAGCAGGAGTCCGTCCGCGACTGACATCGGGAACCTGGCCTTTCGCCGTAGCCCAGTGGCTTCGGAGGCTGTTGCCGCGTGGGCGGGGGATGTTGACCTGCGGCGGAGGCGTCCAGTCCGACGCTTCGCCTCCTCCTGCGCTGGCCTTCGGTGCAGCGGCAACAACGACATCAGGCTGACGCTCGCAAGATACGGGCCAGCGGCATCACCGCAAGATCGTCACTCCGACGAGTCTCCCCGTCGCGCGACTGTCCCGTTACGGACGTTCGCTGCGTCGGGAACGGCAGTTACCTCTCGGTGGAGAAGTAGCAGTCGTACGGCTGCCCCACATCGAAGGCGAGCGTCAACGCCACAACGATGACTGCGGTCAGGAGCAGCCCGAGCCACACCGAACTGGCCGTGCGCCGTGCGACGACGGCCGGTGCGAGAGCAAGCAGCAGCGCGGTCAGGGGCAGCAGTAGCGCGGGCAGGGCGGCATCGCACCGCGAGTCGCGGTCGTAGCCGAGCACCAGCCACGCGACAGCAGCCGACGCCAGAGCCGTGACCACTACGAACGCGCGGTCTCGTCGGAGCGTCATGAGCGGAGGCTAGATGAGACAGCGAGAACGGCACGCTCGGCACGCGGCGTTCAGCGCCGGCCGCCCCATCCGCTGTGCCAGTACTTGGCGTCCTCGCTGCCTACGCGCACGATGGCGTCTTCTCGCACATCGGCTGCGGGCCATAGCTCCACGAGGTACTCGTCTACGACGGACTCGGCCAGCTCCCCCTCGCGACCACCATCCCGTCCGCGCGCACTGACGCGGAGCCGATAGGAGCCCGGTGCGATCCCGCCGAGCTCGCCTGACGTCTCGCCCGCCCACGACAGCCAGAGCACCGTCGCTCCGCCGGGAATGACGATCGACACCTCGACGACATCCTCGAAGACAGGAGGGGGGAGCGGTGGTTCGGCATCGAGGAGGACCACGCGCACGCGGGAGCCGCCCGATCGACGCGCGAGGTTGATGTAGACGCCGTCGCCGCTGGCAGCCCCGACCAACCCGTTGACCTGGGCGTCGAAGTACCTGTCGGGGTCGCCGTCGAAGCCGATGGCATCCTCCGACCACACAGGGTCGAACTGCCCGTAGTCCGTGTGCACAACTTCGTCGAGGAGAACCTGTGACATGACCGAAACCTAGTGGAGAGCGGCACTCCCTAGCGGTCGCCTTGTCAGTCCGTCTCGAACCGAGCCTGCTTGCCGTCGCAGGTCGTCCCGCCAGCGAACGAGC
>SCTD01000298.1 GCA_004299215.1 Frankiales bacterium
CCGGGGGCGTCGTAGACGACCAGCCCGACCTTCTCCCCCCGCTTGGCCGCGCCCTTGGCGATGGTCAGCTTGGCGAGCTCGCGCCCGAGCAGCTCCGCATCGAGCTCGGAGGGCGACACGGTGTACGTCAGCTTCGCCCAGTCGGAACCTCGCTTGAAGTAGCCCCCGTCCGAGACGTAGAGGCCCTTGGCCTTCTCCATGCAGGTAGCCATGTTGTTCGTGACGGTGATGTTGGAGATGACCGCGGCGACAACCTTGTTGTCCTCGGTCATCATCGCGCACATCTCCTCCTGGCTCTGGTCGAAGCTCTTGCCACTGGCGATCTCCGCGCCGTAGTAGAGGAGGTTGATCTTGTGCCCGCCCAGCCCGCCGTGCGCGTTCATCCAGTCGACGGCGGCCTTCATGTACTCACGTTGCCCGTCCAGGGCCTCGTTGTTCTCCTGACCGCCACCGCCGAACGCGGCAGCCGCCTCGCCGAGATCCGCGATGTACATGATCCCGACATCGACCGGGCTGCCGGTAGCCGGCTTGGTGTAGTCCACGACTGTCGGCCCGGCGGCAGCGCTTGCCGTCCCGCCGCTCACGGTGCCCGGCGCGCCGCCGGCGGCACCGCCCGTCGTCGAACCTGTCGAGGACGGCGCGCTGATGGAGGATCCTCCGTCCATCGGCGCGCTCACGCCCCTGCCGTCGAGGCCGGTGGCGTCGCCGACCGAGGCGAGTTCTGACGCCTCCAGCCCGCTCTGCGCCTGCGCTCCGGGGAGCCCTCCCTGTGCGGTGGGACTGACGGTGGACCCGCACGCGGTCAGGCCGGCGCACAAGCCGACGACGATCGGCAACACTCGACGCATGTCGGCGCCTCTCTATGAACGCTTGTTCATATCTGGGGTTCACCGGGATGCTGCCCTCGTTGCAGATGAGTGTCAATAGGGGTCTTTCGCCTTTCGCCATCGTGCTCTACCTTGTGCACGACCGTAGGTATCGAGAGGGATGCGTTGACCACCAGGACGCTCGTCGCCAAGCCAGCCGCTGCGCCCATGCCCGACCGGGCCGAGCTCTCGCCCGCGCGCCGGCGCCTGTTCGAGACGGCGCTGGCGCTGATGAGCCGCGACGGCTACCACGGCGTCTCCGTCCGCGACATCGTCCGGGAGCTCGGGCAGCACCCCACGGCCATCTACGCGCACGTCGGCTCGAAGCAGGAGCTCATCTTCGAGCTGGTGCGCATCGCGCACGAGGAGCTGCGCGACCGCGTCCGCGCTGCCGTGCTCTCCGCAGGGAGCGACCCCGTCGACCAGCTGCGCGCGGTCGTGACGAGCAACGTGCTCACTCACCTGACCTACCCGGAGCTCGCCCGCGTCTCGCACAGCGAGCACGGGCAGCTGACTGATGAGCAGCGCGCTGTCATCGACGTGCACCGGTCGGACCTCGGCCGACTGCTCCGAGACGTCGTCCACCGCGGCGTCGCGCAGGGCACGTTCTCCCCCGACGACGTGGAGATCAAGGTCGTCGCGATCGTCACGATGGGCGTTCGCATCGTCGACCTCTGGACCGCGGACATGGGCGTGGACGTCCAGCACATCGCCGCTGTGCACGCCGACCTGGCCGTGCGCATGCTCCGCTCGTGACGTCCGACCGCACCGCGGTCGGCGGCTTCGAGCTCACCTGGACCGACGGGGCACGACCCGGCGAGGACGCGCGGTGGCTGCCTGCCGTCGTCCCCGGCGGAGTGCACGAGAGCCTGCTCGCCGCCGGCCTGATCGAGCACCCCTTCTACGGCAAGAACGAGAACGACCTCGGATGGGTCGAGGACGCCACGTGGTGGTACCGCACGCGCTTCACCGCCGAGCCCGGCCTGCTGCGCTTCGACGGCCTGGACACGGTGGCGGACGTCGAGCTGGACGGCGCCGTCGTGGGCACGGCGCGCAACCAGCACCGCTCCCACACGTTCCCCCTGGGGACGGCCGGCGAGCATGAGCTGCTGCTGCGCTTCCCGCCACCGCTCGACGGCCTCCTTGACGAGGACGAGCTGGCCGAGCAGGCCGAGACCGTCCACGCGCGTCAGCGCCGAGTCCGACCGCACGACCCGCCCACGCCGCAGGACGAGGTGGAGCTGCGGCTGCGTCGGGTCCAGCTGCGCAAGGCAACCTTCTCCTGGGGCTGGGACTTCGCCCCGCGGGTCACGTCCCGGGGCATCAGCGGTCCGGTCTCGGTGCTCCACGAGAGCCCTCTGCTGACGGACCTGCGCGTCCGGTCGACCGACGTCGACGTGGTCGCGCGTACGGCGTCCCTCGAGGTGTCGGGCACCGTGCCGGACGGCGTCGTCGTGCGCGTGGACGTCACGGCGCCGGACGGCACGGTGCGAAGCACCACGACGGCAGGTGACGGCGGCTTCCGCGTGGACCTGCCGATGACCGACGTCCGGCTGTGGTGGACGCACGACCTGGGGTCGCCGGACCTCTACGGCGTGCGCGTCACGGCCGTCCGTGACGACGTGCAGGTCGACGCCGTCGAGCTGCGTCACGGCGTCCGCACCCTCGTGCTCGACCGCAGCCCGGACGCGGAGGAGGACGCCCGGCTGTTCCGCTTCGTCCTCAACGGCCAGCCGCTGTTCGCCCGCGGCGCGAACTGGGTGCCGCAGTCCATGCTGGTCTCCAGCGTCGACCGGGGTGCCACGCGGGACCTCGTCCGGCTCGCCCGCGACGGCGGCATGACGATGCTGCGCGTGTGGGGTGGCGGCGTCTACCCGAGCGATGACTTCTACGACGCCTGCGACGAGCTCGGGGTGCTGGTCTGGCAGGACTTCATGTTCGCCTGCTACGACTACCCCGACCCGCACGGCAGGCTCGCTCGGGAGACCGAGCTCGAGGCGATCGAGCAGGTGCGCCGACTGCGGCACCACGCGAGCCTTGCCCTGTGGTGCGGCGAGAACGAGGTGCAGGCGATCCACGAGCTGGTCACCGGCGACGCCTCCCCCGGTGACTGGGGCTGGTCGCTGTTCAACGAGCTGCTGCCCAAGGTCGTGGCGACGCACGACCCGGACACGCCGTACTGGCCGGGCAGTCCGTGGGGAGACCTGCCGGGCGAGCTGCTCAACGGCACGCGCGACGGGGACCGGCACGCCTGGGAGGTGTGGCACGGCGCTCTCGACATCGGCGCCGGCGGGCCGACGTCCTACGCCTCTGCCGGTGAGGCGATGCACTTCTCCCGCTACGACCACGACCTCGGTCGTTTCATCAGCGAGTTCGGCATCCACGCCTCCCCCGAGCTCGCCACTCTGCAGCGCTGGACTCCTCCGGGCTCGCTGGCGCTCGGCTCGGCCCAGCTCGAGCACCGCATCAAGGACACCCCGAAGGACAAGGGCTACGCCCTGCTCGAGCACGAGACCGGCCTTCCGACGACGCTGCAGGAGTACGTCGACGTCTCGATGGCCTGCCAGGCCGAGGGGCTGAAGCACGGCGTCGAGCACTACCGGCGGCGCCAGCCCCACTGCAGCGGCACCCTGGTCTGGCAGCTCAACGACAGCTGGCCCGGGCTGAGCTGGTCGGTCGTCGACGTCGACCACGTCCCGAAGGCCGGCTACTGGTTCCTGCAGCGCGCCTACCAGCCGCTGCTGGCGAGCTTCCGCGTGACCGGCGACGTGCTGGAGCTGTGGGTGACGAGCTCGGGCCGGGACGCGGTCGAGCTCGACCTCACCGTCGAGATCGGGGCCCTGACCGGACCGGTCGTCGAGAGGGTCGAGCTCGCCGTCACCGCCGAGCCGTGCACGTCACGGCCGGTGTGGTCGGGAGCGCTTCCCGGTCCGGACGCGGTGGCGTGGGTCTCCGAGCGCACCGGCCGGCTGCCCGCGAACCGCCGCTTCTTCGCACCGCTGAGGTCGCTGCCGCTGCGCGAGGCCGCGGTCACCGCTGTCGTCGAGGAGTCCGGTCCGTCCTCGGCGCGGATCCGCCTGACGTCACAGGGCTACGGATACCTTTCCCGCGTGCTGAGCGACCGGCCAGGGCCGCGCTTCTCCACCAACTACGTCGACCTTCGCAACGGCACGAGCTGCGTCGTCGACGTCACCGACATCCCGGAAGGCGCCGTAGCTGCTGACGCTCAGCGCGGCGCC
>SCTD01000299.1 GCA_004299215.1 Frankiales bacterium
CAGGGCCCGGGTGTGAGCGACACGGAGATCAAGCTCGGCCTGCCGTACTGCAGCGACTGCGCCGCCGCGAACGCGGCCATCGGCGCGGGTGGTGAGGACCCGGGGGACACCCGGCGCTACTACCAGGCGGTCATCGACGACCTGAACGCCCGGGGCGGCGTGCTCGGCCGCAAAGTCGTCCCCGTCTACCACGAGATCAGCGCGAGCCAGAACATCGACGCCTCGTCGCAGGCGATGTGCGAGACGTTCACCAAGGACAACAAGGTCCTGATGATCTACATGCGCGGCGAGATCATCTACGAGTGCGCCAAGAAGGCCGGCGCGCTGGTCGGCGGCTCGGGCGGCAGCGGTCCGGTCTTCGAGCGCTACCCGAACATGTTCGCGCCGGCCACCATCCGGCTCGAGCGGCTTGGTGCCGTCACGGTGAAGGCCATGGTGAAGGCCGGCTGGCACAAGCCGGAGCCGAAGTGGCCCACCGGCAAGATCGGGCTCGTCACCTGGGACAGCAACGACTACCGCTACTCCATGGAGAAGGGGTGGCTGCCCGCGCTGCGGGAGTCCGGGCTCAAGGAGACCGACGTGCGCTACATCGCGGTGCCGCAGAGCGACAGGTCGCTGGCCGACGCGAGCGCCGCCGTGAGCAGCGCGGTGTTGTCGTTCCGGGAGAAGGGCATCGACCACGTCTTCATCAGCGACGGTCCCGCGGGCATCTTCACCGGAACCGGACTGACCTTCATGTTCCTGCAGAACGCCGAGAGCCAGCGCTACTACCCGCGCTACGGCTTCAACAGCAACAACTCCCCGGGCTGGTCGAACCTCCCCGCGTCGCAGCAGTCGGGGATGCTCGCCGTCGACTCCTTCGACACCGAGCGCGCCAACGACGAGGGGATCGAGCTGAACCCGGCCCGCGAGCGCTGCTGGAAGCTCATCAGGAGCAGGGGGCTGAAGGCCACCGACGCGCAGCCGACCGGAAACGCCGCCATCGCCGCGTGCGAGGCGATCTGGTTCACCGAGGCGCTGCTGAACAAGGCGGCCGGCGCGACGTCCCTGGGCCAGCTGATCGCTGCTGGTGAGTCGCTCGGCACGTCCTACGTCTCGCCGTACGTCTACGGCACCCGGCTGGGCAAGGGCCAGCACGACGGCGTCGCGCTGTTCCGCAACTCGCGCTTCGACGACGCCTGCTCGTGCATGAAGTACAGCTCGAAGCCGTACGAGCCCTAGCCGAGCAGGGCCCGCGCAGCCAGCGCGACGTCGGCCGCGTCGTTGTAGAGGTGGAAAGCCGCGCGGATCCGCCCGGCGCGCACGGCGGTGCGGATCCCGGCTGCGCGCATCCGGTCCGCGGCAGCCGGGTCGGCATCCAGGGTGACGATCGCCGAGCCGCGCGGCGGCAGGCCGAGCCGGTCGAGCAGGGCGTCCGCGAGCTGCACGTCGTGCGCATGCACGTCGGTGACGTCGAGGCCCGCGAAGAGCTCGAGAGACGTCGCCGCGCCCACCCAGCTGAACCACGCGGGCGACGTGTCGAGCCGGCGGGCGTCGGCGGCCAGCCGAAGCGGTGATCCGTAGACCGACGACCACGGGTCCTCGCCGGCGAACCACCCGGCGGCCAGCGGACGGATGCCGTCGAGCGCATCAGTCGCGACGGCCAGGAACGCGACGCCGCGCGGGCAGAGCAGCCACTTGTAGGTGGCGCACACGACGTAGTCGACGCCGGTGACGTCGAGCGGCAGCCAGCCGCAGGACTGCGTGGTGTCGAGCAGCAGCCGCGCGCCCGCAGCGCGCGCGGCGGCACGCACGGCCGGCAGGTCGACGACGCGTCCGTCGGCCGACTGCACGGCGCTCACGGCGACGAGATCAGCGGACCCGTCGAAGCCGGCGAGGTCCTCCAGCGACCTCTCCTCGACGGTGACGCCGCGGTCGGCGTGCGCGAGGAACGGGAAGACGACCGAGGTGAACTCGCCGGCCGGCAGGATCACCCGCGCACCGTCGGGCAGCGCGGCCGCGATGAGGCCGACCAGCGCTGACGCCGTCGCGCCGATGGCCACCGTGGCGACGTCCACCCCCGTGATCGAGGCCCACGCCGCGCGGCTGCGGCGCACGTGCTCGTCGAAGTCGGGGGCACCCACGCGGCCGTGCTGCCAGCCGTCGAGGACCTTGCGCATCGCGGTCACCGTCGTCGACGGCGGGACGCCGAGCGAGGCGGTGTCGAGGTAGCCGGGACGTTGGGCGAACAGCCCGCGCAGCTCGGGGGTCATGCGAGGCAGCCTGGCAGACTGCGCCGCATGAGCACCCGCGTCTTCATCTCCGTCGACATGGAGGGCGTCGCCGGCGTCGCGACCCTCGACCAGATCGTCCGTGGCGGGCACGGCTACCCGCGGGCGCAGGAGCTCATGACGCAGGAGGCGAACGCCGCCATCCGGGGCGCCTTCGCGGGAGGCGCCGACGAGGTCGTCGTCAACGACAGCCACGGCACCATGGACAACCTGATCCACGACCGGCTCGACCCCCGCGCGCGCCTGGTCTTCGGTGCCCCCCGGGCGTCCTGCATGGTCCAGGGCATCACCCGGGAGGACACGCTCGCGGTGTTCGTCGGCTACCACGCGGCGGCGGGCGCGCACGGCGTCCTCGCGCACACGTTCTCCTCCGCTTTCACCGAGCTGCGGGTCAACGGGCAGCCGATGAGCGAGGCCGAGGTCAACGGGTTGTTCGCCGGCTCCCTCGGGGTGCCCGTCGGCGTGCTCACCGGCGACGACCAGATCTGCCAGCTCGCCGAGAAGGCCTTCCCGGGCATCACGACCGTCGCGGTCAAGGACTGCGAGGGCACGTCCGCGACGTCGACGCTGCACCCGCAGGTCGCGTGCGAGCGGATCGAGGCGGCGGTGACGCGCGCGGTGTCGGTGGGCGGTGTCGCCCCGATCGCGGTGCCCGAGTCGCTCTCGCTCGAGATCGACTTCGCCAGCCCGCTCGCGACCGACCTCGCCGGGACGGTCCCGGGCTCGAAGCGGATCGCCGGCCACACCCTGCAGCGCCAGGTCGACGACCCGGCCGAGCTGCTGTCGCTGGTGATGAGCTGGTACTACCTGGCGTCCATCGGCACCCATCAGATGGCGTCCATCTCGCTGCGCCGCTGACGGCGCCCGGACGGCACCCGCCGGAGGGCTCTTCCGTCCGCTGGGCCGAACCGGAGGGCCGATCTTCCTCCGACCAGACCATTGCCGACTTTCATCACGCGTGATGAAATCCACGGGTGAGCACACCGGCACGACGTGGACGGCCCCCCAAGCTGTCGCGGGACCAGGTCGTCGAGGCGGCGCGGGACCTGGTCCTGGCCGAGGGGTACGACGCGGTGACGGTGCGGCGGCTCGCCGCCGAGCTGGGGGTCTCGTCGTTCGCCGTCCACGCTCACATGCGCAGCAAGGACGAGCTCTTCGACGACGTCGTCACCGAGCTCATCGACGCGCGGCACACCCCGGTGCGCAACGCGCGTTCCTGGCAGCTGGCCCTGTTCCAGTACGCCCTGGTGATCTGGGAGACCCTCCTGGAGCACCCGACGGTCGTCGACGTCGTGCAACGCCGGGTCACCGCGCCCGAGTCGGTGCTGCCCGACCTCGAGCGCATCGCGTTGCTCGGCGAGCGCGCAGGCATGAGCCCCTCGGCGCTGGCGGAGGTCTACGAGACGGTGTGGACGTTCGTCCTGGGCTACGCCGCAACGGTGCACGCACGCGCCGGACTGGACGAGCTCGCGCTCCGCAGCGCGCGTGCCGAGGGCATCGCCGACGACCATCCTCACGCCGCGGACCTGGTTCTCGCACTGGCGGAGCAGGAGCGCGTCGCTGCGTTCCCGCGGCGCCTGCGCGCGCTGATCGACGCGCTGGCTGCCCGCCCGTGACACCTTCGAAGGAGCTGGACAAGCGATGCGACGACTGACCACGTGCGTGGTGCTTGCCGTGGCCCTGACCACGGCGGCGTGCGGCAGCACGGTGGCCCCGGTCCCGGGTGCTGCCGGTGTGCAGGGGACCTCCGGCGACGGGCTGGGTCTGCCCGAGGGCCAGCTGCCCGACGGGATCGGAGGCCCGACGTCGCCGCTTGCGTCCGGGGCCGAGGCACCCGGGTCGGCGGGCGTGGAGACCGGGTCCGCCTCCGGCCCGCGCGCGGGGGTCGCTGCCCCGGGCGCGCCCGCCGCCGGCGGGTCGGCCGCGACCGGCGGACCGGCGGCGACCTCCGTCAACGGCCGAGGCGTCACGGGCACGACCCTCACGATCGGTGCGGCGATCGCCAGCGGGACCGAGGCGGTGGGCAACGCCTTCGGCATCTCCGGAGCGGGTTCGATCCCGGAGGAGAAGATGTGGCAGGCCGTGGTGACCGACGTCAACCGGACCGGCGGCGTGCTCGGTCGCAAGCTCGTCTTCTACAACCACGGCATCGACTTCGCCAGCTACGTGGCGAACCCGGCGCAGACCTACGGCGAGATCTGCGCCGACTTCAAGGACGACCACCCGGTCTTCGCCGCGTTCATCTACATCGCCGACCCGGATCTGCGCAGCTGCCTCGCCAAGATGGGATCGCCGTTCGTCGTCTACGGCTCCTTCAGCACGATGCCCGAGGCCGCCTTCCGCGAGCACGGCGGCAGCTACCTCTACGCCCCCAGCGGGATCAGCCACGAGCGCCTGGCTGACCTGTTCGTCCAGAGCCTGCTGGCCAACGACTTCACCCAGAAGTGGAACACCACCAGCGGTGGACCGGGCATCGAGCCGACCAAGCTAGGGGTCATCCACGCGGACACGCCCGACCAGAACAACCTCTACGCGGCCTACCGGCGCGAGCTGGCCAAGCGCGGGTGGACGTTCGCCGACACCGTGACCTACTCCGGCAGCG
>SCTD01000300.1 GCA_004299215.1 Frankiales bacterium
CGATGACGAACGAGTACGAGCTCGCCGACGACAGCCGGCAGGACCTCATCTTCACCAAGGCCGAGCTGCTCGCGCCGCTGCTGCCGGGGATGGAGCCGCCGCCGCACCCGATGCGGCTCGGCGACACCGACGCCGACTACTACCTCGGGGCAGGGGAGCGATGAGCGCAGCCATGCAGCCGGACCTCCTGCTCGCCGCGACGTCCACCGGTGAGGCCGTCACGTTCTGGGTGCTCGGTCCGCTGGCCGTGATCGCCGCGATCATGATGGTGATCTCGCGCAACGCCGTGCACGCCGCCCTGTTCCTCGCGGCGGTGATGCTCAGCCTGGCCGGTCTCTACGCCGTGCAGGACGCGCCGTTCCTCGCCGCCGTGCAGGTGATCGTCTACACCGGCGCGATCCTCATGCTCTTCCTGTTCGTCCTCATGCTCGTCGGCGTCGACTCGAGCGACTCCCTCATCGAGACGCTGCGCGGCCACCGCGTCCTCACGCTGATCGTGGGCGTGGGCTTCGCCGCCCTGCTGATGTCGGCCGTCGGCGCAGCCGTCGTCGGGAGCGACGGCACCGTGGCGTCCGTCGGCCTCGACGCGGCGAACGAGGAGGGCAACGTCGTCGGCATCGCCCGACTGCTGTTCACCGACTACCTGTTCGCCTTCGAGATCACGAGTGCGCTGCTCATCACCGCGGCGCTGGGCGCGATGGTGCTCACGCACAAGGACCGCCGTCACCGGCCGTCGCAGCGCGAGCTCGCCCGTCGCCGCTTCGCGAGCGACCACCCGTGGCCGCTGCCCGGTCCCGGCGTCTTCGCCGGCCACAACTCGACGGCCACCCCCGCTCTGCTCCCGGACGGCACACCGTCCAAGGACAGCGTGAGCCCGGTCCTGCAGCCCACGCCTGGCGGCGAGACCAACCAGGACGGCAGGCCGGCGCTGTGAACGAGTCGTACTACCTGATCCTGGCCGCGCTGCTGTTCACCATCGGCGGCGTCGGCGTTCTCGTGCGCCGCAACGCCATCCTGGTGTTCATGAGCGTCGAGCTGATGCTCAACTCGGTGAACCTGACCCTCGTCACCTTCAGTCGCACGACCGGGACGCTCGACGGCCAGGTGATGGCCTTCTTCGTGATGGTGGTCGCCGCCGCCGAGGTCGTCGTCGGGCTCGCCATCATCATGAGCATCTTCCGCAGCCGACGCTCGGCCTCGGTCGACGACGCCAACCTGCTGAAGTACTAGGAGACCTGTGCTGTCCGACGTGCTGGCCTCCGAGTCGCCGGCCACCCCCCTGCCGACCGGTGAGTACCTCGCCGCCACCGGCTCGCTCGAGCTGCTGTGGCTGCTCATCGCCCTGCCGCTCGCCGGTGCGGCGATCCTGCTGCTCGGCGGCAAGCGCACCGACAGCTGGGGTCCGTACCTCGCCATCGGCGCCTGCGGTGCCTCGTTCCTCTACGGCCTCGTCGCGTTCGCGGCGCTGCTCGGCCTGGACGGGCGGACCGCCGACCAGCACCTGTGGTCCTGGGTGCCGGTCAACTCCCTGCAGATCGACTTCGGGCTGCTGCTCGACCCGCTGAGCGCGACGTTCGTGCTGCTCATCACCGGGGTCGGCTTCCTCATCCACGTCTACTCGCTGGGGTACATGGCGCACGACCCGCGCCGCCGGCTGTTCTTCGCCTACCTCAACCTGTTCGTCGCGGCGATGCTCGTGCTGGTGCTCGGCAACAGCTACCTCGCGCTGTTCCTGGGCTGGGAGGGCGTGGGCCTCGCGTCGTACCTGCTCATCTCGTTCTGGTTCTACGTGCCGGAGTACGCCACCGCCGCCAAGAAGGCGTTCATCGCCAACCGCGTCGGCGACGTCGGCCTGCTCATCGCCATCTTCCTGATGTTCGCTGCGCTCGGCACGACGTCGTTCACCGGGGTCTTCAGCCAGGCCGAGCTGCTCAGCGCCGGGGTCGCGACCGCGATCGGCCTGATGCTGCTGCTCGGCGCCTGCGGCAAGTCGGGCCAGTTCCCGCTGCACACCTGGCTGCCGGACGCCATGGCCGGCCCGACGCCGGTGTCCGCCCTCATCCACGCCGCGACCATGGTCACGGCCGGTGTCTACCTGATCGCCCGCTCGCTGCCGATCTACGAGGTCAGCGACACCGCGCGGTTGGTCGTCGGCATCATCGGCGCGGTCACGCTCGTCATCGGTGCGGTGA
>SCTD01000301.1 GCA_004299215.1 Frankiales bacterium
CTCCGGTAGAAGCGGTCGATCTGCGCCCGGGTCAGGCCCTGGATGCTCTCGACGCTGCCGATGACGTTGCGGCCGAGCGGCGAGTCGCCCCAGAGCGCCGCGGCGAAGGTGTCGTGCACGACGTCGCCGGGGTCGTCGTCGTGCATGGCGATCTCCTCGAGGATCACGCCCCGCTCGACCTCGACGTCGTCGGGCGTGACCAGCGAGTCCGTCACCAGGTCGGCCATGACGTCCACCGCCAGCGCGAGGTCCTCGTCGAGGACCCGCGCGTAGTAGCAGGTGTACTCCTTCGCGGTGAAGGCGTTCATCTCGCCGCCGACCGCGTCCAGCAGCGAGGAGATCTCCAGCGCTCCTCGGCGCCTCGTGCCCTTGAAGAGCAGGTGCTCCAGGAAGTGCGAGGCGCCATGCAGCGACGCCCGCTCGTCGCGGCTGCCGACCGCGACCCAGATGCCGAAGGCGACGCTGCGCACGCCCGGGACCTGCTCCGAGACGACACGGAGCCCTCCCGGGAGGACCGAGCGGCGCACCAGACCGGTGCTGCTCGGCGACCCCGGGAGGGCTCGCGTGCGTGAGGCCAAGGTCTACTCGGCCGGTGCGGTCTCGGCAGCAGCGTCGGCGGCGTCGCCCTGCGGCACCGGGATGAGGCTGATCTTGCCGCGCTGGTCGATCTCCTGGATCTCGACCTGCAGCTTGTCGCCGACGTTGACGACGTCCTCGACCTTGCCGATGCGCTTGCCCCCACCCAGCTTGCTGATGTGGACGAGGCCGTCCTTGCCCGGGAGCAGGCTGACGAACGCACCGAACGCCGCGGTCTTGACGACGGTGCCGAGGAAGCGCTCCCCGACCTTGGGCATCGTCGGGTTGGCGATCATGTTAATGGTCGCCAGGGCGGCCTCGGCGGACGGGCCGTCGGTGGCACCGATGTAGATGGTGCCGTCGTCCTCGACGGTGATGTCCGCGCCGGTGTCGGCCTGGATCTGGTTGATCATCTTGCCCTTCGGGCCGATGACCTCGCCGATCTTGTCCACCGGGATCTTGACGGTGAGGACGCGCGGCGCGGTCGCCGCCATCTCGTCCGGCTCGTCGATGGCCTCGGTCATGACCTCGAGGATCGCGAGGCGGGCCGTGCGCGCCTGCTGCAGAGCCGCCGCGAGCACGTTGCTCGGGATGCCGTCGAGCTTGGTGTCGAGCTGCAGCGCGGTGACGAACTGCGGGGTGCCGGCGACCTTGAAGTCCATGTCGCCGAACGCGTCCTCGGCGCCGAGGATGTCGGTGAGCGTGGCGTACTCGCCGCCCTCGAACACCAGGCCCATCGCGATGCCGGCGACCGGCGCCTTGAGCGGCACGCCGGCGTTCAGCAGCGACATGGTGCTGGCGCAGACCGAGCCCATGGACGTCGAGCCGTTGGAGCCCAGCGCCTCGCTGACCTGACGGATGGCGTACGGGAAGTCGGCCTTGCTCGGCAGCACCGGCAGCAGGGCGCGCTCGGCGAGCGCGCCGTGGCCGATCTCGCGGCGCTTCGGCGAGCCGACGCGACCGGTCTCGCCGGTGGAGTACGGCGGGAAGTTGTAGTGGTGCATGTAGCGCTTGCGGTTCTCGGGGTTGAGCGTGTCGACCATCTGCTCCATGCGCAGCATGTTCAGCGTGGTGACGCCCAGGATCTGGGTCTCGCCGCGCTCGAACAGCGCGCTCCCGTGCACGCGGGGCAGCACCTCGACCTCGGCGGCGAGCTGGCGGATGTCCTCCAGGCCGCGGCCGTCGATGCGCGCCTTGTCCTTGACGATGCGACGACGCACGACCGTCTTGGTCAGGCTGCGGAACGCGGCGCTGACCTCGTTCTCACGACCCTCGAACGTGTCCGCGAGAGCTGCCTTGACCTTCTCCTTGACGGCGTCGGTCGCCTCGTCGCGCTCCTGCTTGCCGGCGATCTGCATCGCCTTGCTGAGCTCGGCCTCGCCGGCCTCGGTCACGGCGGCGAGCACGTCGTCGTCGTAGTCGAGGAAGACCGGGAACTCCAGCGGCTGCTTGGGCGCCTTGGCGGCCAGCTGCTTCTGCGCCTCGCAGATCGCCTTGATGGCCGGCTTCGCGGCCTCGAGGCCCTGCGCGACGACCTCCTCGGTCGGGGCGGTGCCGCCGGCCTCGATGACCTCGAAGACCTCGGGGGTGGCCTCGGCCTCGACCATCATGATCGCGACGTCGCCGTCGGGCAGCAGGCTGCCGGCGACGACCATGTCGAAGGTCGCCTCCTTCAGCTCGCTGTGGCTCGGGAAGGCGATCCACTCGCCGCGCACGCAGGCGACGCGGGTGGCGCCGACCGGGCCGCTGAACGGCAGGCCGGACAGCAGCACCGACGCGGCCGCGCCGTTGATGGCGAGCACGTCGTAGAGGTGGTCGGGGTCCAGCGCCATCACCGTCGAGACGATCTGGACCTCGTTGCGCAGGCCCTTCTTGAAGGACGGGCGCAGCGGGCGGTCGGTGAGGCGGCAGGTGAGGATCGCGTCCTCGGACGGCCGGCCCTCGCGGCGGAAGAACGACCCGGGGATCTTGCCCGCGGCGTACATCCGCTCCTCGACGTCCACCGTCAGGGGGAAGAAGTCGAGGTGCTCCTTCGGCCGCTTGCTGGCGGTGCAGGCGCTCAGCAGCATGGTGTCGCCGAGGTAGACGGTGACGGCGCCGGCGGCCTGCTGCGCGAGCCGGCCGGTCTCCAGGCGGATGGTGCGGTCGGCACCACCGGGGTTCTTGATGACGGCGTCGACGAACTCGCTGCCGTAGATGTTGCTCTCGCCCTCCATGGGCGTCTCCTCTTCACTGCGCGCCGGGCTGGTGCGGCGGACGCGGTGCTCAGTGGAGGAGGTCAGTGTCGGCTGGCGGCTCTGACGTCCACTCCCGAGGACCGTGCCCGTGGTGCGGAGCTCCGGCTCGTGGCGTCGCAGGACGGTTGCCCTACGACGACGGGGAGTGCCTGGACAGGCACTCCCCGGTGGGACGTCTAGCGGCGCAGACCCAGGCGCTCGATGAGCGTGCGGTAGCGCGTGATGTCGGTCTTCTCGAGGTACTTCAGCAGGCGACGACGGCGACCGACGAGCGCGAGCAGGCCGCGGCGGGTGTGGTGGTCGTGCTTGTGCTGCTTGAGGTGCTCGGTGAGGTCGGCGATGCGCTTGCTCAGCATCGCGATCTGCACCTCCGGCGAACCGGTGTCACCCTCGACCGTGGCGTACTCCGCCATGATCGACTTCTTCTGGTCCGTGGTCAGTGCCACTGGGGATTCCTCCGGTACGCAGGTGTGCGCCCGGGGTCTTCGTCACCCGGGCAGTCAGACACACCGTCGGCGGGGCCGACGCGGGATCAACCCTAGCAGCGGCAGCCGTCGGCATCCCTTCTTCACGAAAGGGAGACGGGCCCCGACGGGGCTTACGCCGTCAGGGGGCTGGCCGTGCCGGCGAAGAGGTAGTCGAGGTAGCGCAGCAGCTCGGAGGGGTCGAACGGCTTGGCGAGGAAGTAGTCCACGCCCCCGCTCCACGCCTGCCAGGCCTGGGTGTCGTCCGCGGCGGCGGTGAGCATCACCACCGGCAGCGTCTGC
>SCTD01000302.1 GCA_004299215.1 Frankiales bacterium
AGGTCTTGGTCGCGTCGTGGTGCGCCGCCACCGGCGCCACCACCTCACGCGCGAAAGCCTCCACCGTCTTGCGCAGCGACTGCTGCTCCTCGGTCAGACGGGTGTCGAGCGTCATGCGAGCTCCTTCAGCAGGTGAGCAGGGTCGGTGCGCCAGCTGCCCGGCACGGGTCGGCCCAGGTGGTGCGCCATCCAGACGCTGGTGCGGGCGAGCAGGTCGACGTCGACGCCGGTGCGCACACCGTGCGCGTGCAGCGCGGCGACGAGCCGCACGCTCCGCGTCGCTGCGCGGAGACGCGGTCAACGCCACGTCGAGAAGCGTGGACACGTGGGCCATCTCCGTCACGTCCTGTCTGCACGCGGCCGTCGGCCGCGCGGCTCGTCTCGGCCGACCTGCGCACGCACATCTTCAGAGGTCCGGGAAGGCTGCGGCGGACGCGAGGTCTGCGCAAGCGCCGGTCGGACAGCGTGCGCATTCTGATCAGCTGCGGGGTCCTGGGGAGGTGTCACGTGAGCTACCTGCTCAGCTCGACAGGTACCGAGCGGCAGGACACGGTCGAGGCAGCACCCCCTGGGGGCGCCGAGGCGCACATGCGTCGCCACCTCGAGCGGTGGCGCAAGAGCAGCAAGCCTGCCTGACCGGCCCGGCCTGACCGGCCCGGCCCGGCACTCCTCAGGGCGCTGCGTGCAGCGGAGCCCGCTCCGCGTAGACCTGCGCGCTGATCCGGATGACCGCCAGCTCGTCCTCAGAGGTGCTGCGAACGACCCTCCCTGGGGAGCCGCGGACGAGCGACCGCGGCGGGATGTGCACCCCCTCGGGGATGAGCGCGCCCGCGGCGACGATCGAGCCGGCGCCGACGACCGCGCGATTCATCACGATCGACCCCATGCCGATCAGCACGTCGTCCTCGACGCGGCAGCCGTGCAGGATCGCTCCGTGCCCGACGGTGACACCTGCGCCGACCGACAGGTGCAGACCGTCGTCGGTGTGCAGGACGGCGCCGTCCTGGATGTTCGAGCGCTCACCGACCTGGATGCTGTCGAAGTCACCCCGCACGACGGCGGAGTACCAGACGCTCGTCTGCGCGCCGATGCTCACGTCGCCCGCCAGGACCGCGGTCGGCGCGATCCAGCTGGTCGGGTCGCACCGGGGCGTCTTGCCGCTGACTGTCACGAGCATCCCGCGACGCTAACAGGAGCCCGCCACGCAGGGCGGGGCGCGGACGGGAGGTCTTCGGACTCGCGGGCTCCCAGGACGTGGCCCCGGTCCTCCTGGCGGTCACTTCCCAGGCCGGCTGGCCCAGTGCTCGAGGTCGATCCCTCGGACCGCGATCGTTCCCGCTCACCGCTGCGGGCAGTGCCGGTCTCGCACCGGCTTCACAGATCCATACGCCCTGCGAGACGTGGGCAGGACTCCTGCTCCGGACCAGCCGCAAGGTGTGACGTGCATCGCTCTATGGTGTCGGCGTGGCTACCGATGCGCTCTGCTTCCGCGGCACGGTCCTGCCCGACGGCGACGTGCGAGCGGTCTACGTGGTCGAGGGGCGGGTCACCTACGAGCCGGTCGCCGACGCGACGGTGGTCGCCGATGACGTCTGGCTGCTCCCCGGCCTGGTCGATGCGCACTGCCACGTGGGGCTGGGCAAGCAGGGTGCGGTCGACGAGCAGGAGCAGGAGCGGCAGGCGACGGCCGACCGCGACGCGGGCGCGCTCACCCTGCGCGACTGCGGCGTCCCCGCGGACACCCGCTGGATCGACGGGCGCTCCGACCTGCCGCAGCTGCTGCGCCACGGCCGGCACATCGCGAGTCCGAAGCGGCACACGCGCGACATCGGCGTGGAGGTCGAGCCGTCCGGGCTGGTGGCAGCCGTGGAGACCGAGATCGCCCGCGGTGACGGCTGGGTCAAGCTGGTCGGCGACTGGATCCATCGGGAGAAGGGCGATCTCGCCCCGCTGTGGCCGCTGCCGGAGCTCACCGCCGCCATCACCCGCGCGCACGAGCTCGGCGCGCGGGTCACCGCGCACTGCTTCGGCGAGGAGGCGCTGCCCGACCTGCTGGCCGCGGGCATCGACTGCATCGAGCACGGCACCGGGATGCTGGCGGACAGCATCGCTGTCATGGCCGAGCGCCGGGTCGCGGTCGTCCCGACGCTCATCAACATCGCCCGCTTCCCGCAGATCGCCGAGATGGGCGCGAAGTACCCGGCGTACGCCGATCACATGCGGGCGCTGCACCGGACCGTCCACGAGCGGGTCCGCGCGGCCTACGAGGCGGGGGTACCGATCTACGCCGGCACCGACGCCGGCAGCGAGGTGCTGCACGGTCGGATCGCTGACGAGGCGCAGGCGCTGCACGCCGTGGGGATGTCGGCCCATGACGCCCTGGCCGCGACGTCGTGGGGGGCGCGCTCGTGGCTCGGGGTCTCCCCCGGACTCGACGAGGGCAGCGAGGCGAGCTTCGTCGCCTACTCAGCCGACCCGCACGACCTCGCGGTCCTCCGTCACCCCACGCACGTCGTCCTGCGCGGACACGTCTTCCGCCCCTAGACGTCGCAGGCCCGGCCGAACCACGACGGGAAGCGCGGGCTGCCGTCGGTCAGCCGATCCGGACTCCCTCGAAGGCGCCGATCTGACTCTGCTGCCGGCGTCGCCCTCTGGGCAGCGCGGCCTGCTCTCAGGACAGCGGCACCGCAAGCACCTCGCCGTTCCCGAGCGACAGCCACGGAATCTCCGCGACTGCCGCACCACGGAGCAGCCCGACCGCGATGCGTGCCGTGTCTCCGTGGGTGACGACGACGACCGGTCCGGAGCAGGCCCGCAGCTCGTCGAGGACAGGCATGAGCCGTTCCGCGACGTCGCTGATGCTCTCGCCGCCCTCGGGCCGCCAGTCGACGCGCCCCCACGCCTCGGGGTCCGTCTCGGCCCACACGTCGCGGGAACGCCGGCCCTGGTAGATCCCGACGCACTGCTCGCGGAGACCGGGACGCACCTCCATCGGCGCCCCCAGCGCTCGCGCGATGGGCTCGGCGGTCCGCAGGGCGCGCAGCAGGTCGCTGGTGTACACGGCGGTTGCGCCACTGCCCGCGAGGGACGCCGCCGCAGCGGTCGCCTGCGTGTCGCCCAGGGCAGTGAGCGGGACGTCCGGGGCCTGCCCCTGCAGCACCCCACGTGCGTTCCAGGTGCTCTGCCCGTGCCGGACGACGTAGGCGACAGCCGTCATCGGCACCCCGCGAGGTGCGCGAGCGCGTCGCAGTCGACGTGCTTCTCGAGCAGGTCGGCGATCCGGGCCATCCCCGACGGGCGCACAGCGAGGTCCCCGAGCCCTGGCAGCGGGACGGCGCTCACCTGTTCCTCCCGGCCGTGACGAGCACGAGGCCCAGGGCGATCGTGACGTCCCGGGAGAGCCGGCAGGCCCTGCCGATGTCGGCGTGCCCCGGTGGGGGCCCGGTTCCGAGGTCGGGTCGGCGCTCGACCCGGTCGCCGTACCGGTTCTCGCCACCGAGGCCGACGCCGAGCGCGGCAGCGAAGGCAGCCTCGGCGACACCCGCGTTGGGAGAGGGGTGGGCCGGCGCCTGGTCGCGCACGGCCCGGGCGACCGCTGCCGCGGCCGATGGGCGCACGGCGCCGACCAGCAGCGCGGTGACCCGTGCGGGCACCCAGGCCGCTGCGTCGTCGAGGCGCGCGGCAGCCCAGCCGTACCGGTCGTAGCGGGCGCTGCGGTGCCCGACCATCGCGTCCATCGTGTTGACGGCCCGGTGCGCCAGCCCGCCGGGCGCACCGGCGGCCGCGGCCCAGAGCGCAGGTGCGACGACCGCGTCGACCGTGTTCTCGGCCACCGATTCCACGACGGCCCGGGTGATCTCGTGCGCGTCGAGGGTGGACGCGTCCCTGCCGACGAGAGTCGGGAGCAGCGCGCGTGCGCCGTCCAGGTCGTCGTCGGCGAGCCTCGCCGCTATGGACCCTGCAGCCCCGCGCAGCCCGCGCCCCGCGACGGCGACCGCGGACGCCGCGGCGGTCGACCTGCAGGCACGGCCCGCGGCGGCGCCGAGTGCCGTGCCGACGGCTGCGTGCAGCACACCGGCAGCCCGGCTGTCGCGGTAGGCCGCGCGCTCCCACGCGGTCATCGCGGTGCCGAACCACGCGACCGGGTGCACCTGGTTCGGAGGGTCGCCGAGGAGGGCGTCGAGCAGCAGACCCGTCGCCGCCGCCCGGGCATGACGGGACGTCACCATCTCGCCGCCAGCGCCAGCAGGCCCGCGGTCTCCCCGAGGACGATCGAGGCGCCGAGGACGTCGCCGGTGTAGCCGCCGATCCGGCGCACGGCGAAGGCGGTCACTCCGGCGATGACGCCGAGCTGCACGGCCAGCGCGGTGATGCCCGCGGCGGGCCGGTCGACGAGGACCAGGGGGACCGCCAGCAGCAGGCCGGTCCCGGCCACCACCGCGGCGCGCCGGACGTCGCGTCCCGCCGGGACGAACGCGGACGCGAGGCCGTGCGCCCGGGCGTAGGGCACGGTCAGCGCGACGACCGCGGCCGCAGACCGGGAGGCGCACCACAGTCCGGCGATGGCGGTCGCTGACGCCGCGGCGGACGCGAACCCCGCAAGGCGCACGACGACGACGACCGCGACGGCGATCGCGCCGAACGCGCCGACGCGCGGGTCCGACATCGCGTCGAAGCGACGCTCCACGGGCATGGCCGGGAGGAGCCCGTCGCTGCTGTCCGCCAGTCCGTCCAGGTGCAG
>SCTD01000303.1 GCA_004299215.1 Frankiales bacterium
GGCACGTCGGGGGCGTCGGCCGGCTCGCGGGTCCCGTAGAGCACGCGGCTTTTAGGAGCCGGCTCGAAGACCTGGCCCTTCACGGCGGCCGGCGCCGGGGCGGCGGTGACGGCACCACCGGTGACCACGGCGGCGGCGACCGCGAGGGCGGTCAGCGTGCGCAGGCTCATGACGCAGGGTTCGCCCTCGCGGGGCGGAGTCCTGCCGTCAGCGGGGCGTGACGAGAGCCGCTGCCACCTCGGCGTCGTCCGCGGTCGGCGGGACGTGCCGGCGGCGGAACAGCCAGGCGACGCCGTAGACAGCGACCGCGGCGTAGATCCAGCCCAGGAAGGCGTCCACGATGTAGTGCTCGCCGCCGTAGGTCAGCGTGAAGGTCATGGCCAGGATGTAGACCACCAGCAGCGCCCGGCTGACCGGGCGGACCAGCTGCCAGGTAAACAGCAGCACCATCATCGGGACGCCCGAGTGCAGGGAGGGGACCGCCGCGACGGCGTTGGCGTAGGCCTCGCCGCGGGCGACGGCGGACCGGATCGTGCCGATCCCGGTCGCCTGGAGGGTCTCGCTCGTGACCCGCGCCACGTCGGGCAGGTAGCCGTTGAGGCCGGCCATCCACGGCGGTGCGGCCGGGAAGGCGGCGTAGGTCGCGAGCGTCATCAGGGTCAGCACGACCAGGGTCCACACGTAGCGCCGGAACAGGTCGTAGCGGGTGAGCCAGAGGGCCACCGCCAGCGCCATGGGCACGATGAAGTGCGACATGTAGACCGGGACGATCACGATGTCGTACCACTGCACGTCGCCCGCGACGTAGAGCCTGTCCTGCAGCCAGACGGTCGGCACCTGGCCGCCGGTGAACCAGCCGAAGAGGATCTCGTCGGCGCGCAGCTGCGGCAGGACGTGCGCGAAGTCGGTGCGGCTGCCCGCCTCGTCGCGGATCAGCTCCGGCAGGTCGACGAAGCGCCGGCCCACCTCGTCGGCGGCGCCGCGCAGGAAGTCGTAGAGGAACAGCACCGCGATGAGCGGCAGCCAGTCGTGGGTGACGCTCCTGCGCCAGATCCGCCACTCGCCGCCGCACGCCGCGAGCAGCAGCAGCAGCACCCAGGCGGTGATGACGTCGCGCCCGGTCGGGAAGCCGAACGGGATCGAGACGAGCACGAAGAGCACGCCCACGCCGAGGAACCAGCGCTTGCGACGGGCCTTCGCCTCCGGCGAGATGGCCTGCCACGGGGAGAGCGCGCGCACCGCGACGTCCGTTGCGCCTCTCCCTGCCATCCGGTCAAGGGTACGGGCGGGAAACGCGCGGGCCTCGGAGGAGGCCTCCCGACTACAGTCGCGGAGCATGACCGAGGCCGCCGTCGAGAGAGCTGCGTACGACCCGCACGCCGTGCAGGAGCGATGGCTGCCGGTGTGGGACCGCCTCGACCTCTACACCGCCGGCAAGCGCGAGGGTGCGCCCAAGAAGTACGTGCTGGACATGTTCCCGTACCCCAGCGGCGACCTGCACATGGGGCACGCGGAGGCGTACGGGCTGTGCGACGTGCTGGCGCGCTACTGGATGCGGCGCGGCTTCGACGTGATGCACCCGATCGGCTGGGACTCCTTCGGGCTGCCGGCCGAGAACGCCGCCATCAAGCGGGACGAGCACCCGGCGACCTACACGTACGCCAACATCGAGACGCAGGCGGAGTCCTTCCGCCGGTACGCGATCAGCTTCGACTGGACGCGACGGCTGCACACGAGCGACCCGGCGTACTACCGCTGGACGCAGTGGCTCTTCCTGCGCTTCCGCGAGCGGGGCCTCGCCTACCGCAAGTCGTCGGCGGTCAACTGGTGCCCCAAGGACCAGACCGTGCTGGCCAACGAGCAGGTGGTGCAGGGCGCCTGCGAGCGGTGCGGGACGCAGGTCACCAAGCGCGAGCTGACGCAGTGGTTCTTCAAGGTGACGGACTACGCCGACCGGCTGCTCGACGACATGGAGCAGCTGCGGGGGACGTGGCCCGAGCGCGTGCTGCTGATGCAGAAGAACTGGATCGGGAAGTCGCAGGGCGCGCACGTCGACTTCACCATCGGGGACCGGACCGTCACCGTCTTCACGACGCGACCGGACACGCTCTTCGGAGCGACGTTCTTCGTCGTGGCCGCGGACGCGCCGCTGGCGCTGGAGCTGTGCGCCCCGTCCCAGGTCGCCGCGCTGGAGGCCTACCGCGAGGAGGTCCGCAAGCTCTCGGACAT
>SCTD01000029.1 GCA_004299215.1 Frankiales bacterium
TGCTGCCGCGCGGCGCGCAGACCGTCGACGAGCTCTCGGTGGCACCGGCCGAGCTCCCCGGCCGGCGGGCGCTGATCGTCGACGACAACGACACCAACCGCCGCATCCTCCGGCGACAGCTGGAGACCTGGGACATGCGCGTCGAGTCGGCCGCCAGCGGCGCCGAGGCGCTGCGCGCGGTCGACAGCGGCGGGCTCTACGACATCGTCGTGCTCGACATGCACATGCCGGAGATGGACGGCGTGGAGCTCGCCGGCGAGCTGCGCAACCGGCCGGCCACCCGCGACCTGCCGCTGCTGCTGCTCACCTCCCTGGGGCAGCGTCCGGCCCAGAGCGAGGCCCTCGGCCTGCGGCACCTGACCAAGCCGGTCAAGGCCGGCGCGCTGCGCACCACCGTCGCGACCGCGCTCGGCGCCGCCCAGGAGGCCGGGGCGGGGGCACCCGCGCCGCAGCCGTCACGCCGGCTGCGGGTCCTGCTCGCCGAGGACAACGTGGTCAACCAGCGCGTCGCGGGCCTGCTGCTCGAGCGGCTCGGCTACCGGCACGACGTGGTGGGCAACGGCCAGGAGGCGCTCGACGCGCTGCACGACCGGCCGTACGACGTCGTGCTCATGGACATGCAGATGCCGGTCATGGACGGCCTCGAGGCCACCCGGCGGCTGCGCGCCGACCTGCCCGCCGAGCGCCAGCCGCGCGTCGTCGCCATGACGGCGAACGTGCTCGCCGAGGACCGGGAGGCCTGCCTGGCGGCGGGGATGGACGACTACCTGGCCAAGCCGGTGCGCCGCGAGGAGCTGGCCGCGGCGCTCGGCCGGGTGGCCGTCGAGGAGGTCGAGCCGGACCCCGGGGACGTCGCGGTGGCCGTCGACGAGGACCTCGCCGTCGACCCCTCGGTGCTGAGGTCGCTGACGGCCCGCCTGGGGGACCGGGCCGCCGCCGTCCTGGACAAGCTGATCGGCACCTGGGAGAGCGAGACCGCCCGGCGGCTGGGCGAGGTCGACGCCGCCATGCAGGACGGCGACGCCGCCGCCGTGGGGCGGGCCGTGCACGCGATGAAGGGCGGGAGCGCCTCGATGGGCGCCGTCCGGCTGGCAGCGGTCTGCGCGTCGGTCGAGGGCCCCATCAAGGCCGGCGAGACGGTCGACCTGGTGGACGCCCGCGAGCGGATCCGGGTGGCCGTCGAGCAGGCGCGGGAGGGGCTGGGTCAGTTGAGGGTCGGGTCGGCGGGGTAGCTCGCCGCGAAGGCGATCGGCGGGCCCTGCCGCTTCAGCACGGCCTGCCAGAGGCTCTCGGGCTGGTCGGTGAAGGCGTCGCCGGGCAGCGAGTCGAGCACCCACCAGGCGCCCTCCTCGACCTCCGCCTCGAGCTGGCCGGCCGACCAGCCGGCGTAGCCGGCGAAGAGCCGGACCTCCCACACCGCGGGTGCGAGCGCGTCCGGCGGGGAGTCGAGGTCGATGGTGCCGATGCTCGCGCCGGGCATCCCCTCGAGCACCGAGAACGCCGCCACCGCAGCGACTCCCGGCCGCCCGTGGCCCAGGCAGATGGCGGCGTTGGGCTGCACGGGACCGCCGGTGAAGACGACGCCGTGCTCACGGCCGAGCCCGGCG
>SCTD01000304.1 GCA_004299215.1 Frankiales bacterium
GTCCGGGATGTCGACCGCGACGTTGACGGCGAGGTCGCGGGTCGTCCAGCGGTAGCCCGCTCCGATGTCGCGGACCGACCAGCCGACGCCGTTGACCGTCACCGGCTCGTCCGGCCGGTCCGGGTCGGGCACGCCGCAGGCCAGCGTCACCGGTGGGTCGCCCCACGCGGCCGTCAGCGCGTCGTCGCCGGTCACCGGACGGCGGCGGACACCCGGGTCGACCTCGACCGGCAGCGCGGCGACGAGAGCTGCGCAGGCCCGTCGCACGTCAGCGGTGACCGACGGGACCTCTACGTCGACAGGGCCGGTGGCCCGGGGCGCGGGGTCGTCGCCCGAGGACGTGCAGCCGGTCACGAGCAGCAGCAGCGCGGCGGCGAGGAGCCGGAGCGTCAGAGGTGGACCACCGGGCACGTGAGCGTGCGCGTGATGCCGTCCACGCCCTGGATCCGCGCGACGACGAGCTTGCCCAGCTCGTCGACGGAGTTGGCCTCGGCGCGGACGATCACGTCGTAGGGCCCTGTGACGTCCTCGGCCTGCGCGACGCCGTCGAGCGCTGCGATCGCGTCGGCGACGGCCGCGGCCTTGCCGACCTCGGTCTGGATGAGGATGTAGGCCTGGACCGGCACGGTGAGGACCCTTCTGGGAGGCTGGCGAGGTGCCGGACGCTACAGCACGAGAGCTCGGCGAGTTCGGCCTGATCGCCCGCGTGACCGAGCGCCTGGGCGGGTCGGCGGCCGTCCTCGTCGGACCCGGCGACGACGCCGCCGTCGTCGCCGCGCGCGACGGCCGCGTCGTCGCGACGACCGACGTCCTCGTCGAGGGCGTGCACTTCCGTCGCGACTGGTCCAGCGCCTACGACGTGGGTCGCAAGGCCGCGGCGGCCAGCCTCGCCGACGTCGCCGCGATGGGTGGCACCGCGACCGCATTGCTCGTCGGGCTCGCCGCACCGGGCGACCTGCCGGTGAGCTGGGCGATCGCCCTCGCCGACGGGCTGCGCGACGAGAGCGCGCTGGTGGGCGCCGTCGTCGCGGGCGGCGACACGGTCTCGAGTGACCGGATCGTGGTCAGCGTGAGCGCGCTGGGCGACCTGGCCGGCCGGTCACCGGTGCTCCGCTCCGGAGCGCGGGCGGGCGACCTCGTCGTCCTGGCAGGGGAGGTCGGGCGGTCGGCGGCCGGGCTCGCCCTGCTGCAGGCGGGCGAGCGGGAGGGGCCGCTGGTCGAGGCGCACCGCCGGCCGGCTCCGCCGTACTCCCTCGGGCCGGTGCTCGCGGACCTCGGCGCGACGGCGATGTGCGACGTCAGCGACGGCCTGCTCGCCGACCTCGGGCACATCGCGAGCGCGAGCGGCGTTGCGATCGTGGTCGGCGACGTGCCGCTCCCTGACGGCGTCGACCTCGCGCAGGCCCTGACCGGCGGCGAGGACCACGCCCTGGTCGCGTGCGTCCCCGCCGGCACCGAGCTGCCGGACGGGGTCCGCGTCATCGGCCGGGTCGAGCCGGGCAGCGGGGTCACCGCGGTCGGCTTCGACGCGCGAACCCTGGGCTGGGAGCACTTCTCGTGAAGCGCGTCCTCACGGTCGCCGGCTCCGACTCCGGTGGCGGTGCCGGCATCCAGGCCGACCTCAAGACGATGCTGGCGCACGGCGTGCACGGCATGAGCGTCGTGGCCGCCGTGACGGCGCAGAACTCGATCGGGGTGCAGGGCTACTGGGAGCTGCCCGTCGAGGCCGTCGTGGCCCAGCTCGACAGCGTGCTGGACGACATCGGCGTCGACGCGGTCAAGACCGGGATGCTCGCCTCGCCCGCGCTGGTCCGGGCCGTGGCTGACCGGCTGCGCGGCGGGACCGCCCCGCTGGTCGTCGATCCCGTGGGCGTCAGCAAGCACGGTGACCCGCTGCTGCAGGCCGACGCCGTCGAGGTGCTGCGCCGCGAGCTCGTGCCGCTCGCCACCGTGCTGACCCCCAACCTGCCCGAGGTCGAGCAGCTCACCGGCGTCCGCGTCGAGGACGAGGCGGGTCTGCCGAGGGCTGCCGAGGCCGTGCTCGCCCTCGGCCCTCGCTGGGTGCTGGTGAAGGGCGGGCACCTGGCCGGCGAGGCCGTCGACCTGCTCACCGACGGCACGGTCACGCAGGTCTTCCGCGCGCCGCGGCTGGACAACCGGCACACGCACGGGACCGGCTGCACCCTCGCCTCGGCGATCGCCTCGCGGCTCGCCCTCGGCGACGACGTGCCCTCGGCCGTCGCGGCCGCCAAGGAGTACGTCACGGGCGCCATCCGAGGCGGCTTCGCCCTCGGCGCCGGGATCGGGCCGGTCGACCACGGCTGGCGGCAGGGCTCGTCCGAGCGGGGCTGATCCGAGCGAGCTAGGAGCCGCCTTCCTCCCAGGCCTCGTCCTTCGCGTCCTCGGCCTCGGTGCGCGCTCTCGTCCGGGCGATCGCGGTCTCCGCCTGCTCACGTGTCGGGTAGGGGCCGAGCCGCTCCATGTTGGGGCAGCCGGGCCCCTCCTCGAGGCGGGCGTGGGTGAGGCACCACCAGTACTCCATGCCCGGAACGTACCCCGCACGCGACGAGGGCCCCGTCCAGCCGGACAGGGCCCTCGGTCGTGCTGCGGTCGCGGACCTAGATGGGGCGCACCTGGTCGGCCTGCGGGCCCTTCTGGCCCTGCGTGATCTCGAACTCGACGCGCTGACCCTCGTCGAGGGAGCGGTAGCCGTCGGACTGGATGGCGGAGTAGTGGACGAACACGTCCGCGCCGCCGCCGTCGACGGCGATGAAGCCGAAGCCCTTCTCAGCGTTGAACCACTTGACTGCACCCTGAGCCATGTTGCCTGTCTCTCTCTTGCTGGTACGGCCCTGCACTCCGCGGGACCGAGTCGTGCCGGCCCCCGCAGGTCCGCGGGGACAGGCGAAGAACCACGCGGGAAACCGTGCAGGACTTGCGACCGTCGCGAGCGTACACATCGCGGGCAGGACGCAACAGCCCTTCTCGGGCAGGTGCGGGGACGAACAGGGACGAACCAGGCTCAGCGCCTAGGCGCGGACGACCTTGCCGGCCTTGAGGCAGGAGGTGCAGACGCCGAGCTTCTTCGGGGTCTTGCCCGAGCGGCCGGTCAGCGCGCGCACCGTCTGGATGTTCGGGTTCCAGCGGCGGCGGGTGCGCCGGTGGGAGTGGCTGACGGACATGCCGAAGCCGGGGCCCTTGCCACACACGTCGCAGGTCGCAGCCACGGTCACTCCAGGATGTCGGGGTCGTTCGGAACGGTCGCGCACGATCCGGTCTCGCGCCGGACGTCGACCACAGTAGCAGGGCGGATAGCCTGCGCCTTCGCCCCAGACGGACGCTCCGGACAGAGAGGTGCGCGCGTGCTGCAGGTCCTCGACGCCGCTGCGGTGCGCCGGTGGTGCGCCGCGACGCTCGAGGGCCTGACCGCTGCCCGTACCGAGATCGACGACCTCAACGTCTACCCCGTCCCGGACGGTGACACGGGCACCAACCTGCTCCTGACCATGGAGTCGGTCGAGTCGGCCGTACGAGAGGCCGCGCCCGACATGGCGGCCACCGTGGAGGCGATGGCGCGCGGGGCGCTGATGGGGGCGCGGGGCAACTCCGGCGTCATCCTCTCCCAGCTGCTGCGCGGGGTCGCCGACGTCCTCGCCGAGGCCGCCGAGACCGACCCCGACCGGCTGCGCCGGGCGATGACGCGGGCATCGGAGCTCGCCTACTCGGCCGTGGCCACGCCGGTCGAGGGCACCATGCTGACCGTCGCGCGGGAGTGCGCCGAGGCCGTCGCCGCGAGCCCGGCCGACCTGCCCGGGCTCGTCCACGAGCTGCGCACCGCGGCCGCGCGGTCGCTGGCGCGCACCCCGGACCTGCTGCCGGCGCTGAAGGCGGCGGGGGTCGTCGACGCCGGCGGCCGCGGGCTGTGCGTGCTGCTCGAGGCGCTGGAGCGGGTCGTCACGGGCCAGTGCCCGCCCGAGGCGGCGGCTCCCGAGCTGGTCGTGCCGCGGGACCGCAGCGCCCTGGTCTCGGCACGCGAGTCCGGCAGCGACGCCTTCGCCTACGAGGTGCAGTTCCTCCTGCGCGACGCTTCCGACTCCGCAGTCGATGCGCTGAAGGCCGCCCTGTCCACGCTCGGCGACTCGCTGGTGGTCGTGGGCCAGGAGGGGCTGCACAACGTGCACGTGCACGTGAACGACGTCGGGGCGGCGGTCGAGGCGGGGGTCGAGGCCGGCCGGCCGTTCCGGATCACGGTCACCCGCTTCGCCGACCAGATGGCCGAGTCGCCGGTCGCGCCGGCACCAGACCGCTCCCGGGGACGCACCGTCGTGGCGGTGGCCCCGGGCGAGGGGCTGGCCGCGCTCTTCCACGAGGCCGGGGCCGAGGTCGTGCTCGGCGGTCCCACGCTGAACCCGTCCACGGCCGAGCTGCTCGAGGCGGTCCGCCGGTCCGGTGCCGCCGAGGTCGTGCTGCTTCCCAACGACGCGAACAGCCTGGGGGTCGCCGGTGCTGCCGCCGAGGCCGCCCGCGAGGAGGGCTGGCAGGTCGCCGTCGTGCAGACCCGCTCGTCGCTGCAGGGCCTGGCCGCCCTGGCGGTCGCGGACCCAGGACGGTCCTTCGCCGACGACGTGGCCGCGATGGCCGGGGCAGCGGGTCGAGCCCGCTGCCCCG
>SCTD01000305.1 GCA_004299215.1 Frankiales bacterium
GCGCAAGCGGCTGCGGGACAAGGCGGCCGCGATCGACGACCGGGTCGCCGCCGAGGTCGAGCGGCGGGCGCGCGAGCGGATGGGACTGCGGCTGTCCGATGTCGGCGTGCACACCGCGGTCGACGGGACGCTGGCCGGTGACGACGGCGCGACGGTGCGCCTGGCGATGGACCTCGCGGTCGAGGCGGCCCGGGAGGCCGGCGACGAGCGGGGCAGGGCTGCCCGGCAGGCCGACGTGCTGGTCGAGTGGGCCCGGGACTACCTCGCCCGGGCGCACGGCCCGGGGGACAGCCTGGCCGACGACGCGCGCACCGTCCGCACGCACCTCCATGTGATCTGCACGCCGGAGCAGCTGGCCGCGGCCGGCACCCCCGAGGCCGAGCCACCGACGCTGACCGACCTGCTCGACCGCGACCTGCACGACGGCGAGCTGCTGAACGGCCGCCCGGCGGCAGCGGGCATCGCCGGCGACTGCGGGACGCTGTCCCGCGGTGCGCTGCGACGGCTGGCCTGCGACGGGCTCGTCGACCTGGTCGCGATCGACCAGGGCAGGCGGTCGGACCCGCTCTACGTGGGCCGGGCCGCCCGGATCGTCAGCCGGGAGCTGTGGCGGGCGCTGGTGGTCCGCGACCGCCGGTGCGTCGTGAAGGGCTGCCACCGCAGACCCGCGCAGTGCGCGGCGCACCACGTCGAGCACTGGGCCGACGGCGGGTTGACCGACCTGTCGAACGTCGTCCTGCTCTGCGCTGCCCACCATCATGATCATCACGATCGGCGGCTCGACCTGCCGCACCGCGACGGCACCCGATGGCTGACCCAGGACGGCTGGCGCCACGCGCCGCCCTGACCCGCCCGCCGAGCTGGGCCGACCGACCGGACGGCCGTCAGCTGTGCGCGTGCTCCCGGTCGTCCTGCGGGAGCCGCGGCTCCGGAGCGAAGCCGGAGAGCAGCGCCTCCAGCGCGGCCTGGTCCGGCCCGACGAAGGGCGGCAGCGAGGGGACGCTCGCGATCAGGTCGAGGAACGGCGCCGATCGGTCGCGTGCCGGCGGCACATGGGTGCCCAGGATGAGCGGTGCGTCGAGGGCAGGGCACTCGCGGACCGTCCTCGCGTACGCCGCGCGGTCGACGCCGTGGACCCACGGGCTGTCCACCGTCGCCCACAGCTGCTGGGCCGCGGCCAGGTCGTCGGCCGGGACGTCCGCGGCGTCGTCGGCGGTCGCCAGCTCGGCCGACGCCATCGGCGCGCCGAAGCAGTCGGAGGTGAAGCAGGTCCCGGTCCGGTCGTCGACGAAGCCGGTCGTCGCCGGGCTGTCGAACAGCGGCGGCCGGAAGGCCGTGATCGTGCGGTCCCCGAGGTCCAGCGACTGACCGGGGTTGAGCAGGTGCACCCGATCGGGCGGGATCTGGTGCTCGATGGACAGGATCCCCAGGCCCAGGAACGTCGTGACCAGCCTGGCCTGCGGCGCCGCGTCGAGCAGCCGCATCAGCGACCCGGTGTGGTCACGGTCCGGATGGGTCAGGTAGATCCAGCGCAGGTCGTCCAGGTCGAGCGCCTCGGCCAGCAGCGCTCCGAACTCGTCGCGGCTGCCGGGCATCCCGGTGTCGACCAGGACGGGCTGCTCGGCACGCAGGACGAACGCGTTGACCGGCAGGTGGCCGATGCCGGGGATCTCCACGGCATCGGCCAGGACGACGACGTCTTCGTGTGCTGCATGACGGCGCATGGCTCCCCCCAGGGGCTCGGATCGCGTGACGCGGCCGAGGGTGATCCTGCCGGGATGGGTCGTCAAGCCCGGTCGACGCAGCGTGCGGGACCGGTGTCAGACGGTCTCGGGCACCCGCAGGTGAGCCAGCACGACGTCGAACTCCGCCACGTCCACGATCTGCGCGCCCGTCTCGCGGGTGGCCTGCGTGCGGATGCTCCTCGCCATCTCACGCGAGTCCTCGAGCGCCTTCCGGCTGTCCAGGATCAGCGCCCCTGCGGCGCGGCCGCTGGCGCGGTCGATCAGCAGGCTGGCGCTGCAGAAGCCCGTCATGGACTCGAGCCGCGGGAGGACCGTGCTCCGGTAGATGTCCAGCTGCCGGTCGACCCGGTCCGCGTCGACCTGCAACCAGGTGACGCGTGCGCACGCGCCGTCGTTCACGGCGTGCGCGCGGTGGACGACGGCGATCTCCCACTCGCGGACCTCCGGCTCGCTCCCGGCGCGGAGTGCCTCGACGGCGCGTGAGCGCAGGGCGCGTACCCGCTCCCGTGACGCGGCCAGCGCCTGCTCGGTCTCCCACGCCGTCGTCACGATGCACGTGCCGTACTCGCGGTCCGCCAGCATCGACAGACCGGTGCAGCCGTCCATCTGCTCGACGGCCGGCAGCACCTCGTCACGAACCTGCGCGACCCCCTTCTCGAGAGCCTGCGGGTCGCCCTTGACGGTGGTGGTTCTCGCGTACACGGCCACCACTCCCTCCCTGTACAGGCAGGGTCGGGGTGACCCCGCCGACGGGTTCATGCTGCTCGCGCCGACCCGTGCCGTCTACGCCCGGCGGCGGACTTCTCGGTGCGGCCGGGTCGGACTCCCGCGAGCCGGCCACAGGGTGAGCGCTGCGCCCGGCCATCCCGACGCGCTAGACAGGAGCCGTGAGGCCCCGACCGTGCTGAGACTGCACCGGGCGGAGCGCACGTCGGTCCTCGCCGAGGCGCTCGCCGGCGTCCTCGGCACGCCCCTCGTCGACCCCTTCGCCCGCGAGGTGGTCGCCGTGCCGGCCAAGGGCGTCGAGCGCTGGCTCACCCAGCGGCTGTCGACCGTGCTCGGTGCGGGGACGACGGACGGCGTCGCCGCGAACATCGCCTTCCCGAGCCCGACCCGGCTGGTGGACGAGGCGATCGCCGCCGCGAGCGGCACGGACGCCGACGACGACCCGTGGGCGCCGCAGCGGGTGCTCTGGCAGCTGCTCGACGTCATCGACGCCTGCGTCGGTGAGCCGTGGTGCTCGGTGCTGGCCGGCCACCTCGGCCACGGGGAGGACGACCACCGGTCCGGTCGTCGCTACGCCGCGGCCGAGCACCTGCGCGACCTGTTCCGCTCCTACGCGGCGCACCGTCCTCAGCTGCTCGTCGGCTGGGCTGCCGGCGAGGACACCGACGGTGCGGGAGGTGCGCTCGACGCCGACCAGGTGTGGCAGGCCGAGCTGTGGCGGCGGCTGCGTACGGCCCTCGACGCACCGAGCCCGGCCGAGCGGCTGGAGGGGACCTGCACGGCGCTGCGCGACGACCCGGCCTGCAGCGACCTGCCGGAGCGGCTGTCGCTGTTCGGCGCGACGCGGCTGACGACCGAGCAGCGCGCGGTGCTGCGCGCGCTCGCCGAGCACCGCGACCTGCACCTGTGGCTGCCGCACCCCAGCCCCGCGATGTGGACCGCGCTGCAGCCGGCACCGGTCAGCCGCAGGCGGCGGGAGGACCACTCGGCGCTGGTCGTGCAGCACCCGCTGCTCGCCAGCCTCGCGCGCGACACCCGCGAGCTGCAGCTGCTGCTCGCGGACGTCGACGCAGCTCACCACCCTGCGGAGGGGCAGAGCCCGTCGCTGCTGCGCGAGGTGCAGGCCGCCATCCGTGAGGACCGCGCACCCGCGACCGCCCTCGCCGACGGCACGATCCAGGTGCACGCCTGCCACGGACCGCCGCGCCAGGTCGAGGTGCTGCGCGAGGCGCTGCTGCACCTGTTCCAGGACGACCCGACGCTCGAGCCGCGCGACGTGCTGGTGATGTGCCCGGACGTCGAGACGTACGCCCCGCTCGTCCAGGCGGCGTTCGGCCAGCCGGGCACCGGGCATCCCGGGCACGGGCTGCGGGTGCGCCTCGCGGACCGCAGCCTGCGCCGGACCAACCCGCTGCTCGACGTGCTCGCCACCCTGCTCACCCTCGCCGACGGGCGCGTCACGGCCAGCCAGGTCCTCGACCTCGCCGCGAGCGCGCCGGTGCGACGGGCCTTCCGCTTCGGCGACGACGACCTGGAGCGGCTGCGTGACTGGGCCGCCCGGGCGGGAGTCCGCTGGGGGCTGGGAAGCCAGCAGCGACAGGCCTTCTCGCTCTCGCGTGTGCCGCAGAACACGTGGGAGACCGGCCTCGACCGGGTGCTGCTCGGGGTCACCGCCGACGAGAGCGACCTCACCTGGCTGGGCCGGGCGCTGCCGCTCGACGACGTCGACAGCAGCGACATCGACCTGGCCGGCCGGCTGGCCGAGCTCGTCGAGCGGCTCGGTGTCGTGCTCGACCGGCTGCAGGGAGCGCAACCGGTGTCGGCGTGGGTCGCGGCGCTGAGCGATGCGCTCGACCTGCTGACCGAGGTGGGCGACGACGACGCGTGGCAGCTGGCGCAGGCCAGGCGGCAGCTGAGCGAGGCGGCCGAGCACGGTGCCGACGCGGTGCTGCGCCTCGCGGACCTGCGCGTGCTGCTCGCCGGAAGGCTGGCGGGACGGCCGACCCGGGCGAACTTCCGCACCGGCGAGCTGACCGTCTGCACGATGGTGCCGATGCGCTCGGTGCCCCACCGCGTCATCGCGCTGCTCGGGCTCGACGACGGCGTGTTCCCGCGGGGCGGCAGCGTCGACGGCGACGACGTGCTCCAGCGCGACCCGTGCCTGGGCGAGCGCGACGTGCGCAGCGAGGACCGGCAGCTGCTGCTCGATGCGCTGATGTCGGCGGGCGACACGCTGCTGCTGCTCTACACCGGAGCCGACCCGGTGACCGGTGCGACCCGGCCGCCCGCGGTCCCGCTCGGCGAGGTGCTCGACGTCGTGCAGCAGACCGCCGGCTCGCTCGACGGCGTGCTGACCCGTCACCCGCTGCAGCCGTTCGACGGCAGGAGCTTCGACGCCGCCAAGCCCTTCAGCTTCGACATCGCCGCGCTCGCCGGCGCACGTGCCGCCGTGCGGCCGCGTACGCCGGTGCCGCCGCTGCTCGACGGTCCGCTCGCGGCGCGCCCGGGCGATGTCGCGCTGCAGGACCTCATCGCCTTCGTCGTGCACCCGGTCAAGGCCCTGCTCCACCAGCGACTCGGCGTCCGCGTCCCCGATGCGCAGGAGTCGATCGCCGACGCGCTGCGCGCGGACCTCGACTCGCTGGAGAAGTGGGACGTCGGCGACCGGATGCTCGCCGCGCGGTTGGCCGGGGTCGAGGCCGGCGTCTTCAACCAGGCGGAGCTCCGCCGCGGCACGCTTCCGCCGGGGCCGCTCGGCCTGCGGCTGCTCGCCGACCTGGAGACCGCCGTCGAGCCGATCGCGCAGGCCGCCCTGCCCGTGCACCACGGCATCGCCCGGGCGATCGACGTGGACGTCGACCTGGGTGACGGGAGGCGGCTCACCGGGACGGTGAACGGCGTGCACGGCGACACGGTGGCGAGCACGTCGTACTCCTCGCTCGCACCCAAGCACCGGCTCGCCGCGTGGGTGCGGCTGCTCGCGTCGGGTTGCCCGCAGGCGCTCACGACAGGCCGCTCCGGACGGCGCGCCTGGCGGTCGACGCTGCTCCTGCCCGAGGACCCGGACGCCGTGCTCCGCGAGCTGGTCGCGCTGCACGACGAGGGGGTGCGCGAGGTCCTGCCGATCGCCACCGGTGCGACGGCGGCGTACGCCGAGCGACGGCGGGCCGGCGCCTCCGTCGACGACGCCCTCGAGGCGGCGCGCAAGGAGTGGTCGTCGCTGTTCGGCGACGGCAAGGACCGGCACCTGGCCTACGTGCACGGGGAGGCGCCGTCCTTCGACCGCCTGCTGACGGAGCCGGACCCCGGAGAGGAGCGGACGCGCTTCGGCGCGCTCGCCCGGCGGCTGTGGGCACCGCTGCTCGCCTGCGAGACCGTCGGCGCGCCGTGACCTGAGCCGGGTGCAGGGCGAGGATGCTGCCAGCGTGGAACCCGAGAGCGGCCCGTCCGTCAGCGCCCCGGCCGATCGGCTCCAGTGGCTGGAGCACGAGCTCGACCGGTGGGTGGCGCAGGGGCGGATCGACGCAGCGACGGCCGCCGGCATCCGCGGGCAGTACACCGCGAGCCGGCGCTTCTCCCTCTCCCGGCTGCTGCTGGCGCTCGGCGGCGCCTTCGTCGGCGTCGGCCTGATCTGGCTGGTGGCAGCCAATCTCGAGGAGCTGTCGCCGGTCACGCGCTTCGTCGGCATCACCGTCTTCTGGCTGCTCGCCGTCGCCGCGGGTGAGCTGCTCGACGAGCGACGGGACGCCCCGCGCGACGCCCTCGTCGGCGCGGTGCGGCTGATCGCCGCTCTCGCCTTCGGCGCGGTCGTCTTCCAGGCGGCGCAGAGCCTGCAGGTCCCGGCGTACGACTCCGGTCTGCTCGGCGTGTGGGCCGCCGGCGCGCTGCTCTACGCGTACGCCTCGGCGGCCGTCGCACCACTGCTGGTCGGCATCGTCACCGGCGTCGGCTGGTTCGTCTGGGCCGTCGTCGAGCAGCAGGAGTCGGTGCGCGGCGTCGTGCTGGCGTTCGTGCTCGGCGCGGTCCTGGCCACCGCTGTCGCCGTCGCGCACACCGGCCGGTGGCAGTCGCGGTTCGCGGCGCCCTGGCGGCTCGCGGCGGCCCTGCTCGTCCTCGTCGGGCTCTTCGTCGCCGCCTTCCCGCGCCTCGGCGACGTGGACGACGACCCGCTGGACGCCCTCGTGTGGATCGGCGGCGTCGTGGCGCTGGTCGCGGCCGGTGCCGTCGGCGTGCGGACGGACACCCGCGGGCGGCAGGAGCTGGGTGCGGTCGTGCTCGCGGCCGGCCTCGCGGCGCTGCTGCTGCTCTGGACGCCGCCCGAGGTCGACTCCGTCGCCGAGCTCAGCGGCGAGGGCCTGCTGCGCGCGGTCGTCGCGATCCTGATCTACCTGCTCACCGCCGCGTGGATCGCCGCGCTCGGGGTGCTGCGCGACGGCCGTGGTCTCACCCAGCTCGCCACGGCCGGGCTGGTGCTGTTCACCGTCGTGCAGAGCTTCGCCGTCTTCGAGCCGATCCTGTCCGGCGCGGCGCTCTTCCTCGTCCTCGGCGCCGTCCTCATCGGCACGGGCTACCTCGTCGAACGCGGCCGGCGGCGGCTCGTCACGGAGGTGACGTCGTGAACCGCAGGACCCTGGTCGCCGCCGCGACGGCCGTGCAGCTCGGGCTCGTCGGCGTCGCGGTGTGGGAGCCGCTGTCGGCCCGGCTCACAGGCGAGGAGTACCTGCTCGCCGTGGAGCCGGTCGACCCGATCGACCCGTTCCGCGGGGCGTACGTGACGCTCGGCTACCCGGGCCTGGCCGACGTGCTCCCCGACGACGGCAGCCTGACCGGGCCGGTCTTCGTGCCGCTCGAGGAGGCGGGCGACGTGTGGGAGGGACGCCGTGCGGTGCAGGACCGCCCGGACAGCGGGCCGTACCTGCGCTGCGCGTCCGAGGGCTGGCGCGTCCGCTGCGGCATCGAGAGCTTCTTCGCCTCCCAGGACCGGGCCCGCGAGCTGGAGCAGCAGCTGCGCGACGGGGCGGTCGCGCGGATCACGGTGGACGGCCGTGGCAACGCGGCCGTCGTCGCTGTGGAGCCCGCTCCGACGCGGTAGGAACGTCGGGTGCGCTTCGACCTGTACGGCCGGCTGCCCACGGGCACCACGGTCCTCGAGGCGAGCGCCGGCACGGGCAAGACCTGGACGATCGCCGCCCTGGCGACGTGCTACGTCGCCGAGGGGCACGCGACGCTGTCCGAGCTGATGCTGGCGACGTTCAGCCGGGCGGCGACGCAGGAGCTGCGCGAGCGGGTGCGCGAGCGGTTCACCTCGACCGCCGGTGGGCTCGCGACCGGCGACCGCCGCGACCCCCTGGTCGCGCACCTGCTCGACTGCCCACCCGAGGAGCTGGCGCTGCGCCGGCACCGGCTCGCGCACGCGCTGTCGGAGTTCGACGCGGCGACGATCGCGACGACGCACAGCTTCTGCCAGCAGGTGCTCGACGGCCTCGGCATGGCCGGCGACTCCGAGCCGGGCGTCACGATGGTCGAGTCCGTCGACGACCTGCTGCGCGAGGTGGTCGACGACCTCTACCTGCGCAAGTACGCCACCCACGACGCGGCTCCGCCGCTGCTGTCGCCGAAGGAGGCGCGCGACGTGGCGCGGGCAGCCGCCGGCGACCGGCAGGCGCGGCTCGAGCCGGCCGGTGCCGACGCCGACACCGCCCCGGGTCAGCGGGTCCGGCTCGGCGAGGCGGCGCGCAAGGAGCTCGAGCGCCGCAAGCGACGCGTCGGCGTGCGCGACTTCGACGACCTGCTGGTGCTGCTGCGTGACGTGCTCGCCCACCCGACGCGGGGTGCGGCGGCCTGCGCCCGGCTGCGTGCGCGCTACCGGGTCGTGCTGGTCGACGAGTTCCAGGACACCGACCCGGTGCAGTGGGAGATCCTGCGGCGCGCCTTCCACGGGCACGTCGCGCTGGTGCTGATCGGCGACCCGAAGCAGGCCATCTACGCCTTCCGGGGCGCCGAGGTGCTCAGCTACCTGGACGCGGTGCGCGAGGCCGAGACCTACGACCTCGGCAAGAACTTCCGCAGCGACGCAGGCCTGCTCCGCGCGCTGCACCACCTCTACGGCGGCGCCGCTCTGGGCCACCGGCAGATCGTCGTGCGTCACGTCGACGCCGAGCACGCGACCTCCCGGATGCCGGGGCAGTTCCCCTTCCGGCTGCGCGTCCTCGACCGCACCGACGCGGGTCCGCTCGGCAAGACCGGCTACCCCGCGATGCCCGGGCTGCGCGACAAGGTCGCGCGTGACGTCGCCGCCGACGTCGTACGCCTGCTGTCGTCCGGTGCCGAGCTCTCCGTCGACGGTGACCCCCGACCGGTGCGGCCCGGCGACATCGCGGTCCTGGTGCGCAAGCACGTGCAGGTGGCCTTCGTGCAGGCGGCGCTCGAGGCGGCCGGCGTGCCGTGCGTGGTGTCGACGAGCACCAGCGTCTTCGCGACGCAGAGCGCTCGCGACTGGCTGTGGCTGCTGCAGGCGATCGAGCAGCCGCACCGGGCGGCCCGGGTCCGGCTCGCCGCGCTGACACCGCTGATCGGCCGGACCGCGGCCGAGCTCGACGCCGACCCCGATCGCGCGCTCGACGACGTGGGCGACCTGGTGCGGGAGTCCGCGCGGCGCTTCGAGGAGGCCGGCCTCGCGGCGGTGCTCGAGCGGCTCGCCGCGACGACCCGGCTGGAGGGCCGGCTGCTGGCGCAGGAGGCAGGGGAGCGGCGGCTCACCGACCTGCGCCACGTCGCCCAGGTGCTGAACCGCGTCGCGGTCGAGGAGTCGCTGGGCATCTCGGCGCTGGTCAGCTGGCTGGGCGAGCGGGTCGACGACCCGCAGAGCGGCAGCCTCGCCGAGCGCAGCCGACGGCTCGAGACCGACGCGGCAGCGGTGCAGATCGTCACCGTGCACGGGAGCAAGGGGCTCGAGTTCCCGGTGGTCTACGTGCCGTACGGCTGGGACGGAGCCAGGAACCCCAACCAGGCGACGCTCCTGCTGCACGACCCGGACGGGCACCGGGTGCTCGACGTCGGAGGCGAGCAGGGCCCTGGCTGGGCGGCGCGCAGGAAGCAGGCCGAGGCCGAGGACGCCGGCGAGGAGCTGCGGCTGCTCTACGTCGCGCTGACCCGCGCCAGGTGCCAGGTCGTGCTGTGGTGGGCGCCGTCCGGGCAGGCCGCCGGCGCACCGCTGCACCGGCTGCTGCTCGGCCGCACCGACGGCGACCCCGAGCCGGCGGCCAGGGTGAAGGTCGCGGACGACTCCGTCGTGCTGCCTGCGCTGCAGAGCTGGGGCTGGCCGGAGGAGATCTCGGTCGAGCCGGTCGGGGCGGTGACGCCCCTGCGGTGGACGCCGCCGGCCGAGCCCCTGCCGGCTCTGGCGGCAGCGCGCTTCGACCGGCAGCTGGACCTCGCCTGGCGGCGCACCTCCTACTCGGGACTCACCGCCGCGGTGCACGACGCGCCGCACGTGACGAGCGAGCCCGAGGCGCCCGAGCGGACCGACGAGCCGCAGGCGCCGCCGCCGGTGGACATCGCCCGTGACGGCCCGCCGTCGACGATGAACGACCTGCCCGCGGGCGCGGCCTTCGGCACGCTCGTGCACGAGGTGCTGGAGGTCGTCGACACCGCCGCACCGGATCTCGCGGCCGAGCT
>SCTD01000306.1 GCA_004299215.1 Frankiales bacterium
GGACGTCGACCTGCACGCGACGGTGCGGCTGGTGCGCCGGATGATGCGGCACGCCCTCGACAACCCCGGTCAGGTCACCACCGGCGACACCCGCCGCGGCAGGACGCACTGGGTCTACGGGCGGGCCGAGCGACCCTGCCGACGGTGCGGCACGCCGGTGCAGTTCCGCGACAGCGTGACCGGCTCGCCGTACTCCCGCGAGACCTGGTGGTGCCCCCGCTGCCAGCCCGGACCCACCCCGACGCTCGCCGAGCGGCCGACGCGACCCGGCCTGCGCCGCGGCGTGAACGAGGAGTCGTTCGGCTCGCGGACGCGGCGGCTGTCGGGTGCCCCCGGCTACTCCCGGGGAAGATGAGCGGCATGACACCCGAGTTCGGCCAGGTGGTCACCGTCTTCCGGTCGCGCCTGCGCCCGGACGCGACCGCGTACGCCGCCGATGCTGCGGCGATCGCGGACCTGGCGCGCACGATGCCCGGCTACGTCGAGCACAAGGCGTTCACCGCCGAGGACGGCGAGCGGGTCACCCTCGTGACCTTCGCCGACCGCGCCTCGCACGACGCCTGGCGCGACCACCCGGAGCACCGGGCAGCGCAGCGCCGCGGCATCGACCGCTACTACTCGGAGTACTCCATCTCGGTCGGCGTCACCGACCACGCGTCGGCGTTCCCGCGTGCCTGAGGGCGACACCGTCTGGCTGTCCGCCAAGCGCATGCACGAGGCGCTCGCCGGGAAAGTGCTGACGCGAAGCGACTTCCGCGTCCCCTCGCTAGCGACGGTCGACCTGTCCGGCCTGACCGTGACGGCGGTGCGGGCGCGGGGGAAGCACATGCTGACAGCACTGTCCGACGGGCGGATCCTGCACACGCACTTCCGGATGGACGGCACCTGGCACCTCTACAAGCCGGGCGACCGATGGCGCGGGGGCCCCGACTGGCAGGTGCGGGTCGTGCTGGAGAACGCCTCCTGGCAGGCCGTCGGCTACCGGCTGCCGGTCGTCGAGCTGGTGTCGTCCGCCGAGGAGGCCGTCGGGCACCTCGGCCCGGACCTGCTCGCCGAGGACTGGGACCCCGACGAGGCGCTGCGGCGGCTGCGCGCCGACCCTGCCCGCGAGATCGGGATGGCGCTGCTCGACCAGCGGCTGCTCGCCGGACTGGGGAACCTCTACCGCTGCGAGGTCCTCTTCCTGCGCGGGCTCACCCCCTGGGTGCTGGTCGGCGACGTGCCCGATCTGCCCGCACTGGTGGAGAAGGGCCACCGGCTGATGCTCGCGAACCGCGACCGCTGGGAGCAGTCCACGACCGGCTCGCTCCGCCGTGGTGAGGACCACTGGGTCTTCGAGCGCGCGGGCAAGCCCTGCCGGCGGTGCGGCACGCGGATCGTCTCCGCCGCCCAGGGCGAGGCGCCGTACGAGCGGCTCACCTACTGGTGCCCGCGCTGCCAGCTCGGACCGGCACCGGCACCCTCGCGGCCCTCGTCCCCGCGGCCGCTCGGCCGGACGCGGTACACGCCCTGAGGGTGCAAGGCGTGGGCACAGCCGCTGCGCGCGCACCGGCGTCATCTGCAGTAGTCACGACTGGCCATGGCGCAACGGCGTGACCGGTCTACCGTCCGCCACTGAGGCTGGATGACCGTCCGAAGGAGGCACAGGCATGAGCGACAACATCGCCACAGTGCGGAAGGGGTTCGACGCCTTCGCGACCGGCGACATGGACACGCTGCGCCAGGTGCTCGACCCCGGCATCGAGTGGCACCTGCCTGGCCGCAGCTCGATCTCCGGCGACTACCGCGGCATCGACGACGTGCTCGGCTTCTTCGGCACGCTGTTCCAGATCAGCGGGGGGACCTTCACCGCAGAGCTCCTCGAGTGCGGGGAGCTCACGAGCGAGCTGGTGGCATGCCTGATCCACCGCAGGGGGACGATGCCGGCTGGCGTGGTCGACCAGCGCACCATGCTGCTGTTCCGGCTGCGAGACGGGCGTGCGGTCGAGGTCACCGAGTTCGCGCTCGACCTCTACGCGTACGACGAGGCTGTCGGCCCGAAGGCGATCGCGCTGCCCGATGCGCGTACGGCCGACGCTCACGTCACCGCCTGACCGAGCCGGACCGGGGCCGTGGCACCGCGCCTGCGCGCGCTGTGCCCGGACGGGTCGCGATCGACCCCGATCACCTCTGGCTGCTGACCTCAGGCGTCGACGGGCTCCCGCTCCGGGAGCCAGTGGTGGGGGTCGTCGAGGTCGAAGGTCCAGGTGAGGTCGTTGCGCAGGATGCGTTCGGCGAGCCGGTCGTGGTCGTCGGCGGGCTCGATGTCCTGCTCGAGCAGCCAGGGGCCCGAGTCGTCGGGGAGCAGGTCGAGGTGGACGAGCTCGTCGTCGAGCTCGTCGGGGC
>SCTD01000705.1 GCA_004299215.1 Frankiales bacterium
CGATCTGCTCAACGCGTGCCTGACCCCGATCGTGCGCGAGCACGGATCCCTCGGCTGCTCGGGCGATCTCGCGCCACTGGCGGCTGTCGCCCTCGCCGTCACGGGAGAGGGCTGGGTCGAGGACGAGGGCGCCGTGCTTCCGGCGGCGGACGCTCTCGCGGCACACGGGCTGACCCCGGTGCAGCTCGCCGAGAAGGAGGGACTCGCGCTCATCAACGGCACCGACGGGATGCTGGCGATGCTGCACCTGGCCTGCCACGACCTGCACGAGCTGCTCCGCACCGCCGACCTCGCTGCCGCCATGTCGCTGGAGGCCCTGCTCGGCACCGACCGGGTGCTGGCCGCCGACCTCATGGCGCTGCGACCGCACCCCGGACAGGGCGTCGCCGCTGACAACATGCGGCGGCTGCTCGAGGGCTCGATGATCGTGGCCAGCCATCGAGGACCCGAGGACGCCCGCGTGCAGGACGCGTACTCCGTGCGCTGCGCGCCGCAGGTCGCCGGCGCCGCCCGCGACACCCTCGCCCACGCCCGGCTGGTCGCCTCCCGCGAGGCCGCGGCGGCCATCGACAACCCTGTGCTGCTGCCCGACGGGCGGATGGAGTCCAACGGCAACTTCCACGGCGCACCGCTGGGCTACGTCCTGGACTTCCTCGCGATCGCCGTCGCCGACGTCGCGTCCATCAGCGAGCGGCGCGTGGACCGGATGCTCGACAAGAACCGCTCGCACGGCCTGCCGCCCTTCCTGGCCGACGACCCAGGGGTCGACTCCGGCCTGATGATCGCGCAGTACACGGCCGCCGCCATCGTCAGCGAGCTCAAGCGGCTCGCGGTCCCCGCCAGCGTCGACTCCATCCCGAGCTCGGCGATGCAGGAGGACCACGTCTCGATGGGCTGGGCTGCGGGCCTCAAGCTGCGCCGCGCGCTGCACGGGCTGCGCCAGGTGCTGGCGATCGAGGTGATGACCGCCGGCCGCGCGCTCGACCTGCGGCTCCCGCTGCGCCCCGCGCCGGCGACCGCGAGCGCGCTCGCCGTCCTGCGGCTGCTCGTCCCCGGTCCCGGCCCGGACCGGGTGCTCTCCGACGACATCGACGCCTGCGTCGGGCTGCTGCCCGACGTCCTCGCCGCCGCGGCGGCCGTCACGGGAGGTCTGCGATGAGCCTGGAGTGCCGGGGCTGGCTGCAGGAAGCGGCACTGCGCTGCCTGCGCAACAACCTCCATCCCGACGTCGCCGAGCGACCGGAGGACCTCGTGGTCTACGG
>SCTD01000307.1 GCA_004299215.1 Frankiales bacterium
CTCCTTCATGCCCGGCGTCCTGCTCGGCGTGCGTCAGATCACGTCCCGCCCGGGCCTCACGGTCGGCCTCGAGCACCTGCTCGACCTGTAGATGGGCAAGGTCGGTGCCGCGTTCACGGTGCTGGTCATGCTCATGCTGAGCGGCGCGCTGGCGCTGTCCGGCGTACGGCTCGTGACCTCGGGCGACCTCGTCCTGACCGGAATCGGCGTCGGCGTCCTGTCCCTCGTCGTCATCGGCCTGCTGCTGGTCGCCGGTGAGGTGCGGCTCGGCTCCGCGAGCGCCCGGCTGGCACGGGCGCTCGAGGCCGAGGGCGGCCTGCCGTACGACCCTCCCGACGTCACCCGGCTCCCCAGCGGCAGGCTCGAGAAGGACGACGCCGACCGGCTCTTCGCGCTGCGCCGCGCGGAGGTCGAGGCAGCCCCGGAGGACTGGCGCGCGTGGTGGCGGCTGGCGGCGGCCTACGGTGAGGCCAGGGACGCGCGGCGCGGGCGGCGGGCCATGCGCAAGGCGGTAGCGCTGGAGAGGGCGACACGTGGGTGAGCTGCAGGTCCCGGCGTACGGCGCGGGCGCTCTCAGCGACCTGCTCCCCGCGGTGCTCGCCTCGCTCGGGGTCGCGGGGGAGCCCGACGTGCTCGGGCTGCCGGAGACCCGCCGGGCGGTCGTGCTGCTGGTCGACGGCCTCGGTGCCGAGCTGCTGCGCCGGCATGCCGACCAGGCGCCCTTCCTGTCCTCGGTGACCGCCCGCAGGCTCACCGCCGGCTTCCCGGCGACGACGGTCACCAGCCTGTCCTCGCTCGGCACCGGGCTGGCGCCGGGGGAGCACGGGCTGACCGGCTACACCTCGTGGGTGCAGGAGGTCGATGCCTCCGTCGGCTGGCTCGGGTGGACGCCGGTGGGCGGCCGCGAGGACCTGCGCGAGCGGCTCGTGCCGGAGCAGGTGCAGCCGCGGCAGACCGTCTTCGAGCGGGCCGAGACGGCCGGCGTCGAGGTCACCGTCGCGGCGCCCGCGCAGTTCGAGGGGACCGGGCTGACCCGGGCGGTGCTGCGCGGCGGCCGCTACCGGGGGGCGGTCACCCCCGGGGACGCGATCGCGCACGCCGTCACCGGCAGCGGTCTCGGCTCGCGCAGCCTCGTCTACTGCTACACAGCCGACCTCGACCTGACCGGTCACGTGCGCGGCGTCGACAGCGACGCCTGGCGCGCGCAGCTGCGACTGGTCGACCGCTTCGCCGAGGAGCTCGCCGCGCGGCTGCCGGCCGGGACGGCGCTGCACGTCACCGCCGACCACGGGATGGTCGATGTCCCGGACGGCAGCAAGGTGGACGCTGACGACGACGAGAACGGCTTGATGGCAGGCGTTCTCGCCCTCGCCGGGGAGCCCCGGGCGCGGCACGTGCACGCGGTGCCCGGCGCCGCGGCCGAGGTCCTGGCCCGCTGGCGGGCCGCCCTGGGCGATCGCATGTGGGTCGGCACCGGCGCCGATGCCGTGGCTGCCGGGCTGCTCGGTCCCGTGGTCACACCGGCAGCGCGGGCCCGTACCGGCGACGTCGTCGCCATCGCCACCGGAGACGTCGCCGTCGTGCGTCGCGAGGTGGAGCCGTTCTTCTCCGCGCTGCTCGGCCAGCACGGCGCGCTCACCCCGGACGAGCTGTTCGTGCCGCTGCTCACCGCATGAGGTGCCCGTGCGGGCTGCCCGCGGACTACGACGACTGCTGCGGCCGGTTCCACCGCGGCGCCGCCGCGCCGACGCCCGAGCTGCTGATGCGCTCGCGCTACACCGCCTTCGCGGTGGGCGACTCGGCCTACCTCGCCGCGACCTGGCACCCGTCGACGCGTCCGGCGGACGTCGAGGCGACCGGGCGGTGGCTGCGCCTCGAGGTGCTGTCTGCGAGGGGTGGGCTGCTCGACACCGAGGGCGTCGTGCACTTCCGCGCGCGCTCGCTCGACGGCGTCGTGGAGGAGCG
>SCTD01000308.1 GCA_004299215.1 Frankiales bacterium
TGACGCGCGTCAGGCGCGGCCGGGCAGGAGCGGGAGCGGTCACCGGCCCAGGGTTCCACGCACGTGCCGCCGGCACATCAGGGAACGACCCTGGTCCTGCCCTCAGGGTCGTTCCCTGATCCTCCGGCGGCACGTGCGTGGAACCCTGGGCCGGTGACCGCTCCCGCTCCTGCCCGGCCGCGCCTGACGCGCGTCACGGAGGGGCGCGCGCTCGGCGGCGTCGCGGCCGGGGTCGCCGAGCACCTGGGCCTGCCGCCGCTGGTGATCCGGGGCGCCTTCCTGGTGCTGGCCCTGTTCGGGGGCGTCGGCATCGCGATGTACGCCGCGCTCTGGGTCGTCACCCCGCAGGCCGAGGGCGCGCGGCAGGTCGACGGGGCCGACCGGGTGCAGCTGCTCGCTCTGGCCGCACTCGGGCTCGGCGGCTTCCTGCTCCTGCAGGGCATGGGCCTGCTGTCACCGGCGCTGCTCCCGCTGCTGGTCGTCGGCGGCGGGGTGGCGCTCGTCTGGCAGCAGGCCGACGAGGTGCAGCGGGCCCGCTGGCGGTCCGCCCGCGGCCGCGGTCCGCTGATCGTCGTGGCCGGCGCCGTGCTCGTCGCCGGGGGCCTGATCGGCTTCGCGGCCACCCGCGGCGAGCTCCAGGCGGCCCGGGAGGGACTGCTGTTCACCGGCCTCGCGGTGCTCGGCCTCGTGCTCCTGTCGGCGCCGTGGTGGGTCCGCCTGTCCTCGGACCTGCGGCACGAGCGCCGTGAGCGCATCCGCTCGCAGGAGCGCGCCGAGGTCGCCGCGCACGTGCACGACTCCGTGCTCCAGACGCTGGCCCTGATCCGCAAGGCCGCCGACGACCCGCGCGAGGTGCAGCGGCTGGTCCGCACCTCCGAGCGCGAGCTCCGGGGCTGGCTCTACCGGCCGACCTCGACCGCCGAGACCGCCTTCGCCGGCGCGCTCGAGCAGGCGGCGGCCGAGGTGGAGGAGGCGCACGGCGTGACGGTGGAGGTGGTGGTCGTCGGCGACTGCCCGACGTCACCGCCGCTGCTCGCCCTCGTGGCGGCCGCGCGGGAGGCGCTCGTCAACGCGGCGCGGCACGCGGGGGTCGACACCGTCCGGGCCTTCGCCGAGGTGATGCCCGACCGCGTCGAGGTCTTCGTCCGCGACCGCGGCTGCGGCTTCGACCCCGACGCCGTCCCGGCGGACCGGTACGGCATCGCGCAGTCGGTGATCGGCCGGATGGAGCGCAACGGCGGTACGGCCGTCGTCCGCAGCAGCCCCGGTGAGGGCACCGAGGTGCGGCTGGAGGTGGCGCGGTCGTGAGCCGTCCTCGCGTGGTGCTGGTCGACGACCACCGGCTCTTCCGGGCCGGTGTCCGCAGCGAGCTCGCCGACGCCGTCGAGGTGGTGGGGGAGGCGGAGACCGTCGCGGAGGCGGTCGTGCTCATCCGGGAGGTGCAGCCGGACGTGGTGCTGCTCGACGTGCACATGCCCGACGGAGGAGGCCGGGCGGTCCTCGCCGGGGTCGGCTCCTCTGCTCCGCAGACCCGCTTCCTCGCGCTGTCGGTGTCCGACGCCGCGGAGGACGTGATCGGCGTGATCCGCGGCGGGGCAAGGGGCTACGTGACGAAGAGCATCACCGCGCCGGAGCTCGCGGACGCCGTCCGCCGGGTGGCCGGCGGGGACGCGGTCTTCTCGCCTCGGCTCGCCGGCTTCGTCCTCGACGCCTTCGCCTCCTCGACGGAGGAGCCCGCCGCGCCCGACGCCGGCGACGCGGACCTGGACCGGCTCACCGCGCGGGAGCGGGACGTGCTCCGGCTCATCGCCCGCGGCTACACCTACAAGGAGGTCGCGGCGGAGCTGTTCATCTCCGGCAAGACCGTCGAGACGCACGTGTCGTCGGTGCTGCGCAAGCTGCAGCTCTCCAACCGGCGTGAGCTCTCGCGCTGGGCGGCCGACCGCCGGCTGGTCTGACCCCCGGTAGCGTTCGGGCATGAGCAGCTCCAGCGCGCGGGAGCGCCGCCTGCTGGCCGCCGCGCGACCCGGCCGCCTCGGCTCCTGGATCTACGCGCTGCGTACCGCGAACCCCCCGCCGTCGATCCCGATCCCGGAGCTCGACCCGGTGACGCGCTGGCTGGTGGTGACCCGCGCCGCGGTGCTCCCGATGACGCTCTTCGCCGGCCTGGTCGCCGGGCTGCTGGCGGTGCGCGCCGACGGCTTCTCGTGGCCGCTCTACCTGCTGGCGCTGCTGGGGATCCTGCTCGCGCACGCCTGCAACAACCTCATGAACGACCTGTCCGACACCGACGTCGGCTCCGACCGCGAGGCGCGGCCGCGCACCCTCTACGCCCCGCACCCGCTGCTGTCCGGGATGGTCCGCCGCAAGCAGATGGGGCTGGCCGTCATCGGCCTGAACCTCGCCGGCTTCCTGATCATGGTCGTGCTCGCCACGCAGCGCGGCTGGCCGGTGATCGCCTTCGCCGTCGGCGGTCTGCTGCTGTCGGTCGCCTACACCGCGCCGCCGCTGCGGCTGAAGAGGCGCGGGCTCGGCGAGCTCGACGTGCTCGTTACCTGGGGGCCGCTGATGGTGGCCGGCACCTACTACTCCGCGGTCGGCGAGCTGCCGTGGCAGGTGTGGCTGGCGAGCCTGCCGTACGGCCTGCTGTGCACCTCCGTGCTGATGGGCAAGCACATCGACAAGCTGGCGTACGACGCCGCGGACGGGACGCGGACGCTGCCGGTGGTCCTCGGCGACGCCCGGGCACGAGCGGTCACGATCGGGCTGCTGCTCGGCTTCTACGTCCTCACCGGTCTGGCCATCGCCGTCGAGGCGCTGCCCTGGCCGGCGCTGCTGGTGGCGCTCGCCCTGCCGACGCTGCGCAAGGCGTCCGGCGCGCTGCGCAGGCCCGCGCCGGAGGCACCGCCGCCGGGCTTCCCGGTGTGGCCGCTGTGGTTCGCCGCGATCGCCTTCGTGCACGTCCGCCGGGCGGGTGGCCTGCTCGTGCTGGGGCTCGCCGCAGCAGCGCTCAGCAGCACCGGTCTCCCGCTAAGTTGACCCCGTGCTCGACCTGCTGCTGGCCGCCGTCGCCTTCCCGCTGATCGTCGCGCTCGCCCTCGTGCTGCTCGCGGCCGTGACGCTCGTGCCGTTCGTCCTGGCCCTGCAGATGGCCGGGTCGCGGGCCTTCTCGACGACCCGTTGGGGCGCGTTCGCGCTGGTCGCCTGCGGGATCGGGCTCCTGCTCGCGCTGGTCCTCTACCGCTCCGACAGCGTCCCGTCGGCTGCCGCGCTGCTGCCGCTCGTCGTGACCTGGGCCGGGCCGGGTGCGCTCTGGCTGCTCACCGGCGAGGAGGCCGCGATCGGCGGCCGCGCCGGAGCGCACGAGCGCTGACGGGCCTCAACCCGTCGGGACCACCCGGTAGGCCTCGGCCAGCCGGCCCTCGCCGAAGCCCGCCGCCACGGCGTGCATCCCGAGCCAGCTGCGCAGCATCCCCTCCAGGTCCTCCATGTGCGCGGTCTGCGACACGTGGGCGAGCAGCGCGGCGTGCTTGCGCTCGAAGGTCTCCGTCACGTCGACGTAGCGGTTGGGGCCGGCCGTCGTACCACCCATCACCCACACCTCGCCGACGGTCCACGCCTCCAGCCCCTCGGCCGCCAGCTCGAGGTGGGCGAAGGGGTTGCGCGCGTCCGGGTAGACGGCGCTGATCGCCGCCTCGCCTGCCGCGAGGTGATCGGGGTGGGAGGCGTAGATGCGCTCCCAGGTGCGCTCCGGCGACTGGATGATCATCCGTTGCGGGCGCTTCTGCCGGATGACGCGGCTGATGTCCCGGCGCAGCTCGACGGTCGCGGTGAGCTGCCCGTCCGGGTAGCCCAGGAAGGTCACGTCCTCGACGCCGAGCTCCTTGGCCGCCGCGCGCTGCTCAGCCTGCCGGATGCCCGCGATCCGGTCGCGCGGCACGTCGGGGTCGAAGCCGCCCGCGTCGCCGTCGGTGCAGATGCAGTACGACACCGCGATCCCGGCGGCGGTCCAGCTCGCCACGGTGCCGCCCGCGCCGAAGTCGACGTCGTCGGGGTGCGCCGTCACGACGAGCGCCCGCTCGACGGTGCTCTCCTCTGTCATGCCCCGAACCTAGACTGACGAGGGTGAGCCTGCTCCCGG
>SCTD01000309.1 GCA_004299215.1 Frankiales bacterium
CGCCGTCGTGCTGCCCGACGACGGCGCCCGTGAGCGCGTCGACGACCGGACCGGGCTGCGATCCGAGCCGGTCGCGCAGGAACCCCGCCGTGTCGCCGTCGGCGACGAAGCAGATGTCGGAGCTGTCGGGCTTGTCGGCGACGGCGAGCCCGCGCTGGGCGGCCTGCCGCCGCACCTCGTCCTTCGTGAGCTCGCCCAGCGGGAGCACCGTCGACGCGAGCTGCGCCGGGGTGAGGACCGCCAGGACGTACGACTGGTCCTTCGCCAGGTCGGCCGACCGCCGCAGCACGCCGTCCTCCAGCCGGGCGTGATGGCCGGTGACCACGGCGTCGAAGCCGAGCGCCAGCGCGCGGTCCAGCACCGCGGCGAACTTGATGCGCTCGTTGCAGCGCAGGCAGGGGTTCGGGGTCCGCCCCGCGGCGTACTCCGCGACGAAGTCGTCGATGACGTCCTCGCGGAAGCGGTCAGCGAGATCCCAGACGTAGTAGGGGATTCCCAGCACATCTGCCACCCGGCCGGCGTCCCGGGCGTCCTCCTTGGAGCAGCAGCCGCGGGAACCCGAGCGCAGCGTCGCTGGCGTGGTCGACAGCGCCAGGTGCACCCCGGTGACGTCGTGGCCGGCGTCGACGGCGAGCGCCGCCGCGACCGCGGAGTCCACGCCGCCGGAGAGCGCGGCGAGCAGCCTCATGCGGGTGCGCTCATCGCCAGCCGGCGCGGCGGGCGCGGTCGACGACGGCGGGCAGCGCGTCGAGCAGCGCGTCGACGTCGGCGGTGGTGCTGGTGTGCCCGAGGGAGAAGCGCAGCGACGAGCGGGCGTCGTCCTCCTTGGCCCCCATCGCGAGCAGCACGTGCGACGGGCGGGCCACCCCGGCGGAGCAGGCCGAGCCCGTGGACACCTCGACGCCGCGCGCATCCAGCAGGAGCAGCAACGAGTCGCCCTCGCAGCCGGGGAAGGAGAAGTGCGCGTTGCCCGGCAGGCGGTCAGCGCCGGTGGGGCCGTTGAGGACGGCCTCCGGGAGCGCCTCGGTGACCCGGGCGACGAGGTCGTCGCGCAGCGCGGACAGCCGCGTGTGGTGCTCCGGCTGCCGCTCCACCGCGACCGCGGCGGCCGCGGCGAAGCCCGCGACCGACGGCGTGTCCACGGTCCCGGAGCGGACGTCGCGCTCCTGACCTCCGCCGTGCAGCAGCGGCACGCACGTGACGTCGCGTCCGAGCACGAGCGCGCCCACCCCCAGCGGCCCACCGAGCTTGTGCCCGGTGAGGGTCAGCGCGTCGAGGCCGCTGGTCGCCCAGTCGACCGGCAGCTGCCCGACGGCCTGCACCGCGTCGCTGTGGACGGGGATGCCGTGCTCGTGGGCGACCTCGGCCAGCGCCCTCACGGGCTGGATGGTGCCCACCTCGTTGTTGGCCCACATCACGGTCACCAGCGCGACGTCGTCGGGGTCGCGGGCGATCGACTCGCGCAGCACCTCGGGGTCCACCCGGCCGGCGGGGTCGACCTCCAGCCACTCGACCGTCGCTCCCTCGTGCGCGACGAGCCACTCGACCGCGTCCAGCACGGCGTGGTGCTCGACGGCGCTGGCGAGGATCCGGCGCCGGCGCGGGTCCTGAGCGTGCCGCGCCCACCAGATCCCCTTGACGGCGAGGTTGTCGCTCTCGGTGCCGCTGCCGGTGAAGACGACCTCGGAGGGGCGTGCACCCAGGGCGGCGGCGAGCCGCTCGCGCGACTCCTCGACCGTTCGCCGCGCGCGCCGACCTGCCGTGTGCAGCGAGGACGCGTTGCCGCTGGTCCCCAGGGCGTCGCGCAGCGCGGCGGTCATCGTGTCGACGGCCTCGGGCAGCATGGGCGTCGAGGCCGCATGGTCGAGGTAGGCCACGGCGACGAGCCTAGCCGCGAGGGACCGTCCCGGCTCAGCCGAGCAGGCGGCGGGTGAGCCCGGAGCCCGCAGGCAGCTCACCGACGACGACCTGCGTGGGCAGCAGCCCGCAGGCCACGCGGACGTCACGCGCGACGCCCACGGCCATCTCGGCCTCGTCCGCGCCGTCGGCGGGGCGCACGTGCACGAGCAGCTCGTCGGCGTCGTCACGACTGCTGCGCCCCATCACGACGCGCCAGTCGGCGACGTCGGGGCGACCGCCCACGGCCGACGCCACGGCACGCAGGTCGACCGCCTTCGGGCCGGTGCGCAGCGCGAGCTCCGGGACGAGCGCCGCCCGTCGCAGGCCGACGACGCGCGGGACCGTGCGGCCGCAGCTGGGGCACGCGCTCGTCGCCACGGACTCCGCGAGGTCGCCGGTCCGCCAGCGCAGCAGCGCGCTCCCCCGCATGCCGAGCTGCGTGACGACCACCTCACCGGCACCGCTGCCCTGCTCGCCGGTGTCGGGATCGACCAGCTCCACCACCTCGAGGTCGGGGTAGGTGTGCAGCCCGGTGCTCCCCGCCGACGCGCGGCACTCCCCCCAGGCGAGCCGGTGACCGTCGGGCACGTGCACGGCCAGCAGCACGACCTCGCCGAGGCCGGCGTCGTCGAGGACCTGGCGCAGCTCGGCCCGCTCGTCCTCGTACGGCGCGCCGGCCACGAGCACCGTCGTCAGCGTCGACAGCGCGGCCTCGCCCTCGGCCAGCGCCTCCACCAGGTCGGCGCCGCCGGTCGCCGGCACGACCAGGACCGTCGCCGGCACGAGCGCCAGCGCCGCGGCGACCTGCTCGCGGCGCTGGCCGGGCGCGAGCAGCGGCGACCCGGCGCCGAGGGCGCCGAGCTGCAGCGCCTGCAGCGTCGCGGTCGGCAGGGTGGGCAGCGCGCTGACGACCACGTCGGCCCGGCTCAGGCCGAGCACCTGCCACAGCCGGGCGCCGGCCCGGGCGACGACGTCGAGGTCGCTGCGGGTGCTCGCCACCGGGAAGCGGAGGCCCAGGCCTGCCCAGACGTACGACGTCGGTCGGGTGTCGCTCTCGACGATGGCCCGGTAGGAGCCGGGGGCGGCGAGCCGCCGGCTGAGCGCCTTGCGCAGCCGCGGCCCCTCGGCGTGCAGCGCGTAGCCGGACTCGCCGGCCTGCAGCACCAGGGCGGCGGCGCCGGCGGGGTCGCCGTCGGGGCAGACGTCGCGCTCCCCGGCGGCCGGCAGCGAGGCGAGGCCGGACAGGCTGGCGACCGAGGACGCAGTGCGGCCGAGCGCCTTGAGCCGCCCCCGCCAGAACGGCGAGAAGGCGGCGACCGCGTCCACGACCTGCGTCCGGACCGCCGCTTCCCGGGTCTTGGTGAGCTGCGCGGGCGGACGTCGGTCCCAGGAGGCGGCCATGGGCTCGGAGTCTAGGGAGCGGACCGCGCTGACCTTCCCGCCTCCCCTGCGTTCTCGTACGGAACGACGGCCCCGGGCGCCCGAGAACGCAGGGGATGCGGGAGAGGGGGCGCGCACGCTCGACGGCCCGGCGTCCCTTGCGGGAGGCCGGGCCGTCGAGCGAGCGAGGACTAGCCCTTGCGCTTGGTGAGCTCCTCGGTCAGCTGCGGCACGACGGTGAACAGGTCACCGACCAGGCCGAAGTCGGCGAGCTCGAAGATCGGCGCCTCGGGGTCCTTGTTGATGGCGACGATCGTCTTGCTGGTCTGCATGCCGGCGCGGTGCTGGATCGCGCCGGAGATGCCCACCGCGATGTAGAGCTGCGGCGAGACGGTGCGGCCGGTCTGGCCGACCTGGTTCTGG
>SCTD01000310.1 GCA_004299215.1 Frankiales bacterium
CGCCGGGTCCGTAGATGCCGTCGTAGACCGCGCGCACCATCGGCGCCGCGACGGTGCCGCCGGTGCCGCCCTGCGACACCATCCCGACGACCACGAGCTCGGGGTCGGCCACCGGTGCGTAGGAGGCGAACCACGCGGTGTCCTGCTTGCTCGCGACCTCGCCGGTGCCGGTCTTGCCGGCGACCGCGACGGGCGCGCCGGCGAACGCCCGCGACGCGGTGCCGCCCGGCTGGGTCACCCCGGCGAGCGCGTCGCGCAGGAACCCGAGCAGCTCCTGCGACAGCGGCAGCGTCGACCGGACCCTGGGCGTGATCTCCCGCACCGAGCCGTCCGTCGACAGCAGTGCCCGGGCGACGTGCGGCTCGATCACCTTGCCGCCGTTGGCGATCGCGGCGTAGACGGTCGCCAGCTGCAGCGGGGTCACCAGGGTGTCGCCCTGGCCGATCGCGAAGTTGGTCGCGTCGCCGCCGCGGAAGCGGTTGCCGTCCTCGCAGAACTCCCGGTTGGCGCGCCGCCGCTCGTCCGACAGCTTCGGGTTCGTCGCGCCCTTGCAGCGGTTGTCGCGGGTGTCCTCCCAGTACTGCTGCTTGTACTCGCGGTCGGCGATGGTGCCGCGCCGCTCGCTGGGCAGGTCGATCCCGGTGCGCTGCCCCAGGCCGAACGCCTGCGCCATCCGGATCATCGGGTCGCGCGGCGTCGCGACGGGCCGGTTCCCGCCGTCGCGCAGCCACTGCTCGTAGGCGAACTTGTAGAAGACCGTGTCGCAGGACTTCACCAGCGCGGTGCGCAGGTCGATCGTGCCGAGCGCGGCGGAGTCGAAGTTCCGCTGTCCGGTCGGGCCGTAGACACCGGGGCACGGGTAGCGCCCGCGGAGCGGGTAGTCGCCGCTGTGCACGGCCGCCGCCGTCGAGATGACCTTGAAGGTCGAGGCCGGCGCGTACGCCCCCTGGATCGCGCGGAAGACCAGCGGCGCCCCGCGCTTCTCGTCGACGAGGGCGGCGTACTCCTGCGGCGAGGCGCCGCCGACGAAGACCGCGGGGTCGTACGACGGGTAGCTCGCGAGCGCGACGACCCGCCCCGTCTTGGCCTCCATGACGACGACGGACCCGGAGTCGGCCACGAGCGGCACGCCGCTGCCGCGCGCCGTGCGCTGCCGGGCTGCCTCGATCCCCGCCTGCAGGGCCTTCTCGGCGACAGCCTGGATCGTCGCGTCGAGGGACAGCACGAGCGTCGCCCCCGGGGCCGGCGGGGTGGTCCCGTCGACGCCCTGCACCGCCCCCACGTGGTCGACGAGCAGCCGCTTGACGCCGTCGCGCCCGCGCAGCAGGGCGTCGTACGTCGCCTCGACGCCGGCCCGGCCGACGAGCGCGCTCGGCTGCACGCGGTCGTACTCCGGCGTGCCGACCTCCTCCGGGCTGATCGGCCCGAGGTAGCCGAGCACGTGCGCGGCCAGCGTGCCGCGCGGGTAGTCGCGGACCGCCGCGAACTGCGCTGTCACGCCGGGGAAGTCCTCGCGGTGCTCCTCGATGTCGAGCACCTTGGCCAGGCCTGCGCGGTCGCTCGCGTCGAACTCCGCGACCGGCACGGGCTGGTAGGGCGAGCCGCGCCAGCACGGCGGCTCCACTCCCCCGCCGCACGGCCGGATCTCCTGGCGGATCGCGTCGGCGGTCCGGCCCAGCACCTTCCCGAGCCGCTCCAGGACGGCCTGCCCGCCGTCGCTCTGGCGCAGCACGGTGTAGCGGCTCACGGAGACCACGAGCGCCGTCCGGTTGCGCACCAGCGCGGTGCCGCGCGCGTCGTAGACCTCGCCGCGCGGGGCCGGCTCGACGACCTCCCGGATCCGGTTCTGGCTGGCCGCCGCGGTGTAGTCCTCGCCGGCGTAGACCTGCAGGAACCA
>SCTD01000311.1 GCA_004299215.1 Frankiales bacterium
CGACGCGCTCACGGGCGCCGTCGTCGGGCAGCACGACGGCGCGTACGCCTACACCGTCGGCCAGCGCCGCGGGCTGGCGCTGTCGGTGCCGGCGGCGGACGGCCGGCCGCGCTACGTGCTGTCGGTCGAGCCGGTCTCGCGCACGGTCACCGTCGGCCCCGGCGAGGCGCTCGACCTCTCCGTCCTGCGCTGCCGGCGGCCGAGATGGCTCGACCCCCGGCCGCTGCCGCTCGAGTGCGGTGTCCAGCTGCGGGCGCACGGCGCGCTGCACGAGTGCGTCGTACGCCCGTCCGTCGACGGCTGGGAGATCACCCTGCGCGAGCCCGCCCGCGGCGTGGCCCCCGGGCAGGCGGCGGTTCTCTACGACGGCGACCGCGTCGTCGGCAGCGCCACCCTCGGCTGACCGTGCGCCCGCACTAGGCTCGCCCGCATGGCCGACGACGACGTGCAGCTCACCGACCTCGAGGTCATCCAGCGCTACAGCCTCGCCGTGCGAGGTGCGTCCGCCGCGCGCAGCGAGGTCATCGCAGCGCTGCAGGCCGACCTCGACTGGCTCAGGGGCAGCCGCCGGGCGGCGCCCGCGAAGACGCCCGCGACGTCTCCCGCGAAGGCGTCCGGGAAGGCGCCCGCGAAGTCTCCCGCGAAGGCAGCCAAGAGCGCGCCCGCCAAGCGGACCGCCGCCAAGGGTTGACCGCGACCTGGTCAGGCACGGCCTACGCCGCGACCGGCATCGGAAGCCTGCCCGGCACGGACCCGGTCGAGGCCGTCCGCCTCGTCCTCGGGACGCTTCCCGACCTGCCCTTCCTGCCCGAGCTCCCGGCCCGCGGACCGCACGCCGACCTGGCCGGTCGGAGCGCCGCCCTGCTGGCCGACCTCCCGGTGGACCTGCAGCCGGCCGGCTGGCGGCTCACCTCGGGACGCTCCCGGGACGCGGCCCGCGCGCGCGACCTGCTCTCCTACGACCTCGACGCGCTGGAGGAGGCGGCCGACAGGCCACCGGCGCTGAAGGTGCAGTGCGCCGGGCCGTGGACGCTCGCGGCGCTGCTCGAGCTGCCGCGCGGCGACCGCGTGCTGGCCGACACCGGCGCCGTCGACGACCTGGCGCAGTCGCTCGCCGAGGGGCTGTCGCGGCACCTGGCGGACCTCGCGGGCCGGCTGCCCGGGACGCGGCTGGTGCTGCAGCTGGACGAGCCGAGCCTGCCGGCCGTGCTGGCCGGCGGCATCCCGACGGCCAGCGGCTTCGGCCGGCTGCGCTCGCCCTCGGCGGACCGTGCCCGGTCGATCCTCGCGACCGTGCTGCAGCAGGACGTCGCCGACACGGTGGTCCACTGCTGCGCGCCGCACGTCCCGGTCGAGCTGATCCGCAGGGCCGGCGCGGGTGCGGTCAGCCTCGACGCCACCCTGCTGACCCCGCGGGACGACGACGCCCTGGGCGAGGCGGTGGAGGGCGGGACCGGCCTGCTGCTGGGCGTCGTACCCGCTCTCGACCCGGCGATCGACCTCCGGGCCGGCACCGGCGCCGTCGAGCAGCTGTGGCGACGGCTCGGCCAGCAGCCCGAGGCGCTGCCGGCGAGCGTCGTGGTCACGCCGACCTGCGGGATGGCAGGGGCCGCGCCCGGGCATGCCAGGCGAGCACTGGAGGCGAGCGCGGAGATCGCCCGACGACTGGGGGAGCAGCAGTGAGCGAGGTCGTCGACGGGGTGCCCGTCGAGGTGCGGGAGCGGCACGGCGAGCTGTCGCGATCCGTGGAGGAGAACGCCTTCCGCTACTACGTCCTCGACGCGCCGACGCTCTCGGACGCGGAGTACGACGCGCAGCTGCGCGAGCTCGAGTCGATCGAGCAGGAGTACCCCACGCTGCGCACCCCGGACTCGCCCACGCAGAAGGTGATGGGCAGGGTCTCGACCGACTTCACGCCGGTCGACCACCTCGAGCGGCTGATGAGCCTGGGCAACGTCTTCACCGAGGACGAGCTGCGCGAGTGGGCGGCGCGGGTGCGCAAGGAGGCTCCGGCGGCGCGCTGGCTCTGCGAGCTGAAGATCGACGGTCTCGCGGTCGCGCTGGTCTACCGCGACGGTCGGCTCGTGCGCGGCGCGACCCGTGGTGACGGCCGGACGGGCGAGGACATCACCCCGAACGTCCGGACGCTGCGGCAGGTGCCGGCTGTGCTGACCGGCAGCGGGTCGGGGACTGCCGTGCCGCCGCTGCTCGAGGTCCGGGGGGAGGTGTTCATCGCCACCTCGGACTTCGCGCTCATCAACGAGCGGCTGGTCGCCGAGGGCAAGGCGCCGTTCGCCAACCCGCGCAACGCCGCGGCCGGCAGCCTGCGCCAGAAGGACCCGCGCGTCACGGCCTCCCGTCCGCTGTCGCTGACCCTGCACGGGGTCGGCGCGCGGGAGGGCTGGGAGCCCGAGAGCCTGAGCGCGGCGTACGCGCAGCTCGCGGAGTGGGGGCTGCCCGTCTCGACGCACGCCGAGGTCTTCGACGACCTCGACGGCGTGCTCGGCTTCATCGCCCGCTGGGGCGAGCACCGGCACGACGTCGAGCACGACATCGACGGGGTCGTCGTGAAGGTGGACCAGGTGGCCCTGCAGCGGCGGCTCGGCGCGACCAGCAGCGCGCCGCGATGGGCGATCGCGCACAAGTACCCGCCCGAGGAGGCGGTCACCGAGCTGCTCGGCATCGTCGTGAGCGTCGGCCGTACCGGTCGCGCCACGCCCTTCGCCCAGCTTGCGCCGGTGCAGGTCGGCGGCGTCACCGTGCAGAACGCCACGCTGCACAACCAGTACGAGGTGCACCGCAAGGACGTACGGGTCGGCGACCGCGTCGTCGTGCGGCGCGCAGGTGACGTCATCCCCGAGGTGCTCGCCCCGGTCGACCCGGAGCGCGAGGGCCGCGGCGAGCCGTGGGTCATGCCGACCGAGTGCCCGGAGTGCGGGACGCCGCTGCGGCAGATGCGCGAGGGCGACAAGGACCTGCGCTGCCCCAACGCCCGCTCCTGCCCGGCGCAGCTCCGGGAGCGGGTGTTCTCGATGGCCAGCCGGTCGGCGCTCGACATCGAGGGCCTGGGCTACGAGGCGGCGCGCAGCCTCACCGAGCAGGGCCTGGTCGAGGACGAGGGCGACGTGCTGCTGCTCGACGAGAAGGCGCTGGAGCGCAGCGACTTCTACACGACGAAGGACGGCAAGCTCTCGGCCGCGGCCCGGCAGCTGCTGACGTCGCTCGAGGCGGTCCGGACCCGACCGCTCTGGCGCTGGCTGGTGGCCATGTCGATCCGCCACGTCGGCGCCCCGACCGCGCGGGACCTGGCCCGCCACTTCGGCTCGCTGGAGCGCATCGAGGCGGCCTCCGTCGAGGAGCTCGCAGCCGTCGAGGGGGTCGGGCCGATCGTCGCGCAGGCCGTCGTCGACTGGTTCGCCGTCGACTGGCACCGCGGCATCGTCGACAAGTGGCGGCGGGCGGGCGCCGTGCTCGCCGACACCACGCCGGACGAGGGCCCGCGACCGCTCGAGGGCATCAGCGTGGTCGTCACCGGGACGCTGCAGTCGTACAGCCGCGACGGCGCGACCGAGGCGGTGCAGGCGCTCGGCGGCAAGGTCACCGGCAGCGTCAGCAAGAAGACCGACTTCGTCGTCGTCGGCGCGGATCCCGGCGCCAGCAAGTACGAGAAGGCCGTCAAGCTCGGCGTTCCGATGCTCGACGACGCGGGCCTTGCGGCGCTGCTCGAGCACGGCCCCGACGCCGCCCGCGAGCTCGCGGTCACACCTGGGTGATCCACGCGCATCTTGAGGTGGTTCTCTCGCGGGATTCCACCTCAGATTGCGCGTGGATCACGCGGATCCTCAGGCGGTGTACGCGGCCGAGACGGTCGCGACGATGCCCGCGAGGTGACCGAGCCGGAGCACCTCGGACCCGCGGAAGCGCGGCCCGCCCGGTCGACCGACGAGCACGACCCGGTCCGGTGACCCGACCGGCGCGGCGACCAGCTCCGTGCCGAGCACCTCCCACCGCTCCGGCACCCAGTCGGCCTCGGGGTCGAGACGCTGCGCGCTGGCCAGCGGCAGCCACGGCAGGTCGACCGCGTCGAGCTCCGGTGCTCCCGCGCTCGCCAGCAGCACCGTCGGACCGGCCTCCAGCAGGACCGCCCACCCGGCCCGGAAGACCCCGGGGGCGTGCTCGACGAGGATCGCCGCGGCCTGCTCGGGATCGGCGGCGAGCAGGTCGACCAGCTCCAGGTCGCGGTGCAGGTCGGACGCCCCGTAGTACGGCCGCAGCGACTCGACGACGACGCCCGGCACCGACTGCGCGCTGGTGATCAGGGTGTCCGCCATGCCCCCGGGCGGCAGCGCCACGACCAGGTCGTCCACGGCGCCGTCGGGCCCGCGCTCCACGACGTCCAGGGACAGGATGTCGCCGCCGACGTCACCGAGCGCCGTGGCGACCGCGCCGAGCATGCCGGGGCGGTCGGGCAGCACCACGCGCAGCAGGTAGGACATCGGGTCTCCTCCCGTCGCGACCAGTCTGGCGGGCGCACGTTGCCGGCGTGTTGCGCAGCCGTCTCCGGCAGGCAAAGCCCGGCTGCGCACCGACCCTAGACTCGGCTGGTCCCCCTGAAGCCCCTGCTGAGGAGCCGCATGCCCGAGATCACCCGCGAGGAGGTCGCGCACCTCGCGCGGCTGTCGCGGCTGGCGCTGGAGGACACCGAGCTCGACGGCCTCGCCGTGCAGCTCGACGTCATCCTCGGCGCCGTCGCGCAGATCTCGGAGGTCACCGACGCCGCCGACGTGCCGCCGACGACGCACGCCGTCCCGGTCGAGAACGTGCACCGGCCCGACGTGGTGACCCCGTCGCTGCCGCGCGAGGACGTGCTCGCCGGCGCGCCCGCCGCCGAGGAGGGCCGCTTCCGCGTCCCGCGCATCCTGGACGAGGACGCATGACAGACCTCACCCGGCTGACCGCCGTCGAGACCGCCGCCGCGATCGCCGCCAGGGAGGTCAGCGCCGTCGAGGTCGCGCAGGCGCACCTGGACCGCATCGCCGCCGTCGACGGCGCGGTGCACGCCTTCCTGCACGTCGACACCGAGGGCGCGCTCGCGCAGGCCGAGCGGGTCGACGCGGGCGAGGTGTCCGGGCCGCTCGCGGGTGTGCCGCTGGGTCTCAAGGACGTCATCGTCACCAAGGGCGTGCCGACCACCGTCGGCTCGCGGATCCTCGAGGGCTGGATCCCGCCGTACGACGCGACGGTCACCGAGCGGCTGCGCGCCGCCGGCGTCGTCGTCCTGGGCAAGACCAACATGGACGAGTTCGCGATGGGCTCGTCCACCGAGCACAGCGCGTACGGCCCGACCCACAACCCGTGGGACCTCACCCGGATCCCCGGCGGCTCCGGGGGCGGCTCGGCCGCGGCCGTCGCGGCGTACGAGGCGCCGCTCGCGATCGGCACCGACACCGGCGGGTCCATCCGGCAGCCCGCGGCCGTCACCGGCACCGTCGGAGTCAAGCCGACCTACGGCGGTGTCTCCCGCTACGGGCTCGTCGCGTTCTCCAGCAGCCTCGACCAGGCCGGGCCGTGCGCGCGGACCGTCCTCGACGCCGCGCTGCTGCACGAGGCGATCGGCGGGCACGACCCGCGCGACTCGACGTCCATCGACGCGCCCGTGCCGCCTGTGGTCGAGGCGGCGCGCCGGAAGGACGTGACGGGCCTGCGCGTCGCCGTCGTGAAGGAGCTCACCGGCGAGGGCTACGAGCCCGGCGTGCAGGAGCGCTTCGACGAGGCGGTGGCTCTGCTGCAGGAGCTCGGTGCGACGGTGACCGAGGTCAGCTGCCCGCACTTCGCCTACGCGCTGCCCGCCTACTACCTGATCGCGCCCAGCGAGGCATCCAGCAACCTCGCGCGCTTCGACAGCGTCCGCTACGGCCTGCGCGTGGGGGACGACGGGGTCAACAGCCTCGAGGAGGTCATGTCGCAGACCCGGGCAGCCGGGTTCGGCGCGGAGGTCAAGCGCCGGATCATCCTCGGCACGTACGCCCTCTCGAGCGGCTACTACGACGCCTACTACGGCCAGGCGCAGAAGGTCCGCACCCTCATCACCCGCGACTTCCGGGCCGCCTTCGAGTCGGCCGACGTGCTCGTGTCGCCGGCCTCGCCGGGTGTCGCGTTCCCGCTCGGGGCCAAGCTCGACGACCCGCTCGCGATGTACCGGCAAGACCTCGCGACGATCCCGAGCAACCTCTACGGCGGACCGGCGATGTCGCTGCCCGTCGGGCTGTCGGAGGGGCTGCCGGTGGGCCTGCAGGTGATGGCGCCGACGATGCGTGACGAGCTGCTCTACCAGGTGGGCGGTGCCCTCGAGGCCGCCCTGCACGACCGATGGGGCGGGCCCCTGCTCGCGTCCGCGCCCGAGCTGGAGGTCTGAGATGTCGTTGCTGTCCGTCAGCGTCGAGAAGGTCGTGCACGCGACTCCCGAAGCCATCTTCGACCTGCTCGCCGACCCGCGCCGGCACAGCGAGCTCGACGGGTCGGGCACGGTGCAGGGCGTCGTGGACGGTCCCGAGCGGCTGTCCGAGGGTGCCGTCTTCGGGATGGACATGAAGATGGGCGGGCGCTACCAGATGATCAACACGGTGGTGGAGTTCGAGGAGAACCGGCGCATCGCCTGGCAGCCGCGGCCGACCATCGGCCTGCTGAAGCCCTTCGTCGGCGGGCGCATCTGGCGCTACGAGCTCGAGCCCGTCGTGGGCGGCACCCGTGTCCGCGAGACCTGGGACATCAGCAAGGAGCGCATCCCTCCGATGGTCTGGGGCGCCCGGTTCATGACGCGCAGCAACATGGAGAAGTCCCTCGAGCGGCTCGAGCAGGTGGTCCGGTGACCGTGCTCGACGCCGTCCCCTACGCCGAAGCGCTGGCGGAGTTCGAGCCGGTCATCGGGCTCGAGACCCACGTCGAGCTCGGCACCGCGTCGAAGATGTTCTGCGGGTGCGCCACCGAGTTCGGTGCCGAGCCGAACACCCAGG
>SCTD01000312.1 GCA_004299215.1 Frankiales bacterium
CCGGGATACAACAAGCAGCGGCGGGTGCCTGGGGGCACCCGCCGCTGCTGGCTGTGCGGCCGGCTGACGATCGGCGGCGCCTTGCCGGGTCGGAGCCGCTTGGCGCCGCCCCCGCGGCGTCCGCGTGCAGGATCTTCGCCTGCACGTTCTCGCCGTCGAGCACCGTCGGCGTCCGCGTGCGGCCGGCAGCGGTGTCGACGGGGAGACCGACAGCCGCTGCCCTCAGCGCAACAGCACGCGCGGCCTGGTACGGACCCGCGGCAAGCGGCAGCTCCCGCCGCACCCGGGCGGTTCAGGCCGCCCCTTCTGCCCCGTGGCGAGGCCGGACCCGCCGCGCAGCGGACGGTTCCGCGATCAGCAGGTCTTCGCGCGCTGTCCCTGGTCCTGCGGCACGTCGCGCGGCCCCGGGCTCCGAACGCTGTGGAGACTGAGTCTCGTTTACGTAAGGGGCCGCGCCGCAGCGGGCAGCGTGTGCTCCCGCGTCACACCGCGCGCAGGCTGCCGCTCATGCTGGGGTGCGGGTCGCAGGTGTAGCCGTAGTCGCCGGCCCTGAACGTCACCTCGACACGCTCCTCGGGCTCGTCGTGTCGAGGTCGGCGCTGACGGTCGCGGTTCGTTCCTGATCACGCCGCCGGCCAACACCCGCATGTTCGCGGTCCAGCAGGGTTGCGACAACCCGAGCCCGTCCATCGTCCTCAACGTCCGGACTCAGCCGAGCCTGAACGTCGAGCGCCCGGGCACGCAGACCTACCGCTTCTTCGGTAGCGCCATCCCGGCCCGCCCGAACGGCCTGATCGTGTCGCTCTACCGCGTCACAGACAGCGGCCGTCAGATCCTCACCTCCCAGGTGCGAGCCAACGCCAACCGCGGTCAGGCCGGCTTCGACGCCAACCGCCCGGCCGGTTCGTACAGCATCACCCGCACGTTCACGGGCACGGGCCGCTTCGGCTTCGTCGTCCGTACCGGTCAGGACCTGCAGAACGCTCCGGGCAGCTCCAAGGTCCGCAGCCTGCTGGTCTTCTAGCGCACCCAGCACCCCCTCACGAAGGGCGGTCCCGCTACGGCGGGGCCGCCCTTCGGCGTGCCGCGGCGGACCGGCCGCCGCCGCTGGTCGCGGCAGCAGGGGGTCCCGGCGCGGAACCGGCTCGCATGGGGCCCGTGTCTACGCGCCGTGCCCGCGCGACCTCATGCGATCCCACTGGCGAGCCGGTGGCGCCGTACGCGGGGTCAGAGGTCGGCAGCGAGCACGGTCGTGCCAGAGTCGTCCGTCACGACGAACCCGATCGTGTCGGAGCGCAGCAGCGCGGACTGCATGTTGCACTTCAGCACCTTGCCGCCGGTGCCCAGGAACTCCCCGGCCGGCAGCAGCCGCCCGTCCGTAGACCTGAACGCAGCCTTGTACACGCGCCCCTGCTCGAACCCGGTCCCTTCGAAGCGCGCCTCGACGCCCCAGGTGTGCGCGATGATCGCCGCCTCCTCGGTCTGCACGTCGTCGATCATCGACCGTACGGCGACCAGCTCGATGGGGATCACGGCGGACGGGGACGGCGCCGGTAGCGCGGTAGTCGCGGGAGCTGTCGAGCGCCCGAGCAGCGTCCCGGCGCCGAGTGCCGCCGCCACGACGGCGGCCGCGGCCGCAGCGGCGACGAGCTGCCGCCCACCGCGCCGCGCCTGCGCCCGGCGCACGTCGCGTCGTTGGCGCGCCTGCGCCAGCTCGCGCTCCTGGGCGATCCGGGTGCGGATGCGCTCACCCAGGTCGGGCGGCGGCGCAGCCAGGTCCGTCAGGGCGTCGGGGCTCACGGTGCGCAGGTCCTCGGCCAGCGGGGCGATGTCCGCCAGCTCGCCACGGCAGGTGGCGCAGCCGTCCAGGTGCGCGCGCATCGTCGTCCGGGCGTCGTCCGGCAGCCCGTCGAGCGCGAACGCCCCCAGCAGCTCGCGCAGCTGCCGGTGCTCCGGTGCGCCCGGTCGCGTCACGGTGTCACTCCCATCTCATCCATCGCCACCCGCAGGGCCTTGAGCCCGTAGAACACCCGGCTGCGCAGCGTGCCGATCGGCACGCCCAGCTCGGCGGCGACCTCGTCGTAGGGCCGCTCCCGCAGGTGGGTCTGCACCAGCGCTGTGCGGTGCTCCTCCGACAGCCGGCGCAGCGCCTCCTCGACCACCCACGAGCGCACCAGCTGCTCGCTGGGGTCTTCGATGGTCGCACCGGCGTCCTGCGCGGTCGGCGGGTCGACCAGATTGCCCTGCCACGGACGGACCTTCGCCGCGCGCACGTGGTCGAGCATGGCGTTGCGGGCGATCGCGAACAGCCACACCCGCAGCGAGGCCAGCTGCGGGTCAAACCGGTCCGCGGCGCGCCAGGCGCGCAGGAACGTCTCCTGCACCACGTCCTGCGCCGCGCCCGGATCCCCGAGGCCGCGCAGCACGAACCGGTACAGCTCCGGCCCGTGCGCGTTGTACGCGGCGCAGACCGCGTCCTCGTCGCCCAGACCGACGGCGGCCGCACGAATCTCCTGCTCCGCCACCGCCGCCATGCAGGTGCGTACGCCCCCCGCGACGCGCGGGTTCACCCAGATCTGTCCCGATTCGGGTGAATGGCGCCGCGGCGGGCCCCGTATGCACCGACGAC
>SCTD01000313.1 GCA_004299215.1 Frankiales bacterium
GGCGCCCGCGGCGCCCCGTACCCGCCGCCGTGCCACCAGTGGTGGCCTGGCCGCGATGGTCCTGCCCGAGCTGCAGGCGATGGCCGGCGAGCTCGGCATCAGCGGCGTCGGCCGGATGCGCAAGGGCCAGCTCATCGAGGCCATCCAGGCCAAGCAGACCCGTGCCGGCGCGGGTGGCGTCGCCCCCGCCGAGGCTCCGGCCGCCAACGCCGAGCCGGCCGCTGCCCCGCCGACCATCGAGCCGCCCGCCGCCGAGCGACCTGCGGCGCCGACCGACTCCGCGGAGTCGCAGGACGGTGACGGCGAGCAGGGTGAGCAGAGCGAGCGGATCGACCGCGGCCGCGAGCGCTTCCTCGAGCGCGAGGCGCGCCGCCAGGAGCGGCTGGCAGCCGCGGCGGCGGCCGGCGAGCCGGCTCCGAGCGAGCAGCGCGACGGCCAGCGTGAGGGCGGCCAGCGTGAGCGGGGTCCCCGCAACGACCGCCAGGGCGGTCAGGGCGAGCGCCCCGCCGGCGACCGCCAGGGGCGCCAGGTCGCCGACGACCGTCCCGGGCAGGACCGGCAGGGTCCGGCCGGCGCACCCCGCGGCGAGGACGACGAGCTCGGCGGCAACCGTCGCGGCCGCTTCCGCGAGCGCGGCCGCGGTCGCAACCGCAACCGCGACCGCTTCGGCAACGAGCCGGAGCCGGTGCTCAGCGAGGACGACGTCCTCATCCCGGTCGGCGGCATCCTCGACATCCTCGACAACTACGGCTTCGTCCGCACCACGGGCTACCTCACCGGTCCGAACGACGTCTACGTGTCGCTGCAGCAGGTGCGGAAGTACGGCCTGCGTCGCGGTGACGCCGTGACGGGTGCCGTACGTCAGCAGCGCGAGGGCGAGCGTCGCGACAAGTACAACGCGCTGGTCCGCCTCGACTCCGTCAACGGCATGGACCCGGAGGAGGCGCGCAAGCGGCCCGACTTCACCAAGCTGACACCGCTCTACCCGCAGGACCGCCTGCGGCTGGAGACCGAGCCGAACCTGCTCACCACCCGCGTCATCGACCTGGTGATGCCGGTCGGCAAGGGCCAGCGCGCGCTGATCGTCAGCCCGCCCAAGGCCGGCAAGACGATGGTGATGCAGGCGATCGCGAACGCCATCACCACCAACAACCCCGAGTGCCACCTCATGGTCGTCCTGGTCGACGAGCGGCCCGAGGAGGTGACCGACATGCAGCGGTCGGTGAAGGGCGAGGTCATCGCCTCGACCTTCGACCGCCCGCCGCAGGACCACATCACCGTCGCCGAGCTGTCGATCGAGCGGGCCAAGCGACTGGTCGAGCTCGGTCACGACGTGGTGGTGCTGCTCGACTCGATCACCCGGCTCGGCCGCGCCTACAACCTCGGAGCGCCGGCCTCGGGTCGGATCCTCACCGGCGGCGTCGACTCGGCGGCGCTCTACCCGCCGAAGCGGTTCCTCGGTGCGGCCCGCAACATCGAGAACGGTGGCTCGCTCACCATCTTCGCGACCGCGCTGGTCGAGACCGGGTCCGCGATGGACACGGTGATCTTCGAGGAGTTCAAGGGCACCGGCAACGCCGAGCTCAAGCTCGACCGCCGGCTCGCGGACAAGCGGATCTTCCCCGCGATCGACGTGGATGCCTCCGGCACCCGCAAGGAGGAGCTCCTGCTCGCGCCGGAGGAGCTGCGCATCGTGCTGCAGCTGCGCCGGGTGCTGCACGCGCTCGACACCACGGCGTCGCTGGAGCTGCTGCTCGACAAGATGAAGAAGACGCGCACCAACGTCGAGTTCCTCATGCAGATCGCCAAGACGACGGTCAACGAGAACGAGAAGTAGCCCCGCCTCGCGCTCGCCTGAACAGCAGAAGGATCCCCGCGCTCAGCACTCGGTCCGGACCGCGAGCGGGGATCCTTCTGGGATCGTGGGCGGGAAGCCGAGCTGCGCCCTCACGCCAGTCGTCGCCGCTGGCGTGCGGCGCGCACGAGGACGTGTCCGGCGAAGACGAGCAGAGCTCCCCAGCCGATCAGCAGCAGCGGCTGCCCTCCCGTGAACGGCAGTGCCCGCGGTTGCTGAGCGATGACGGCGATCGGGGGTGCCGAGGACGACGGCTCTGCGCTCGGTGCAGCAGTGGAGGCCTCGGCCGCCTGCTCGTCGGTGCCCGCGATCGGTGAGGCGCTGGCTGACGCAGTGTCGGATGTCGGAGTGGCGGCCGGCGTGGTCGTCGCGGTCGGCGTCGGACTGGAGCTCGGCGACGGACTGGTCGACGCCTGTCCCCGGACGTCGGTCGGCGGAACGGACAGACCCCCGAGGACGGCGTCCTGGAGTCCGATCCGCAGGGCGAACCGTACGAGATCCGACTGCACCAGGTTGTCCGCCTCGATCGGCAGGTGCAGCGCGAGGACGAGGCAGGCGTCGCCCGCCGCCAGCGCGGCGGGCGGCACGAAGGGAACCCCGCTCGCCAGCTGCATCGACGTGCCCGCGGCCGGGATCGGTGCGGTCGCGCAGCCGGCGACATCACTGGACCAACCGGCATTCACGAGGAGCTGGTCCGACAGCTCGCCCTGGTCGCTGCCCGCGCCGCACGTGACGTCGCCCGCGTTCTGCTCCGGGCGGTTGCAGCCGCGCTCGAGGTCCTCGACGTCGGCGACGGCAGCCGCGAAGGTCCCACCCGACCAGCTGCTGCCGCGTCGTACGACGAAGCGCGCGTGGGTTCCCACACCCGGGTAGAGGCGGTCGACCTGCAGGGGCAGCACGGCCGCGGACGGACCGCCGACCACCACCGTCTGCACCGTGCCCGGGTCGAGCGCGCCGGCGGGAGGGGCGGTCGCCGTCATGAGAAGCGCACCGCTGCTGGCCAGTACCGCTGCGGCTGCGAGCGCGATGCGCGGCGTCACGGCTGCACCTCAAGCACAGGCTCGGCCACCGGCGCCTCTGCGACGGTGAGCCCGTCGGACTCGGGTCCGGACGGCGGGACCTCCGGAGGATCCTCCACGAAGGCCCCGCCGACCGGGGTCTCGACCGGCGCGAGCGCGGGCGTGGGCGCGGCGGGCGGCGCCGCCTCGACGACCGAGAGGCTCACCGACGTAGGGGGGCTCGTCGTCGGTGTCGTGGCGAGCCGGAGGGGTGCAGGCGGTCCGACGTCGCCTGCCTCGCACTCCTGCAGGAGGTCGACGCCGTTGCCTCCGACGCACGTGTCGACCCCAGGGCCGCCGTCCAGGAAGTCCTTGCCGTTGTTGCCCTCGAGCAGGTCGTCGTTGTCGCCGCCGATGAGGATGTCCTTGGCGTTGCCGCCGTAGAGCCGGTCGTTGCCCAACCCGCCCACCAGGCAGTCCCCGCTGTTGCCGCCTCGGATGACGTCGTCCCCGCCCAGACCCATGATGATCTGGCTCTGGTTGCCGCCGAGCAGCACGTCGTTGCCGGCGGTGCCGTAGACCACGCCGCCCTTGTACATGGCAAGGGGTCCGCAGGCTGTCGGCGGATCGGGCGCCCAGACGGCAGCACCGACCCGGTTGTCGGCGATCACTGCGAAGTCCGACCAGGCCGCGTAGGTGGTGCCGCTCGGCAGGGTGGCGAGCCACGTGCCCGCCAGCAGGACAGCGCCGGCAGCGAGCGCCGGCAGCCGGCGATCAGGCCGCGACATCGCGCACCTCGTCGCTCGCGCTGACGATCGACATGCTGGGGCAGGTAGGAACGCTGACGGGAGCTGAGCGCTGCAGGCTGAGCGGGGCGAACGGCTGGAGGAGGGTTTCCAGCTCGTCCAGCTGCCCGGGCTCCCGCACAAGTGCCAGCGTGAACGTCCCGATTCCTTCGTCGACCATGTCCATGCGCAGCAGCCGGCCGACGAGCGCAGGTGTCAGCCCGTCGAACTCCGCAATCTGCAGCGTGACGACGAGCATCTGCAGCTCGTGCGAGTCGACTGGTTGCGCCCCCTGCCCAGCGGACGTCTCCGCGGAAGCATCGGCACGCCGCTCACGGACCAGCGAGACGACCTGCAGCAGCGCGTAACCGATCAGGCCGAGGACCAGGAGCATCAGGCCGGCGCCGCCGGTGCTGATCGCGTTCTTCACGGTGCCGAGGTAGGGAACGGAGAAGAGCACCTTCCCGCGCACTGACGTCACGGGAATCGGGTCGACGTCCGCGCCGCGGTTCGCATCGCCCTTGGTGGTCAGCGTGACGGGGTTGGTGTCCTCGTGGATCTCGACGATGCGGTGCGTGATGTAGGCAGCCGCACCGGGCTTCGTCTGGTAGGTGATGACGTCGCCGACGCGGAGAGTCCCCGGGTCCACCGGACGGACGAGGACGACGGATCCCACGGCGATCTCCGGCGTCATGCTGCCTGTGAGGACCGTGAGGGCCGCCCCGCCGACCGCCCGGGGAACCACGGTGAGCACGGCGAGGGCCCCGACGATGACCGCGAGGAGCAGGCTCAGCACCACCTTGCCGGCGATGGAGGTCAGCTTCGCAGTCATGTCGGGGCCTCGTCGAGTGAAGGATCTAGACGATCTGGTCCAGGAGGAACCGGAGGTCAAACGTCACTTCGTCCCCCTGAACGGCGTTGTCCGCAGTGACGGGAAGGGTGATGGCCATCGCCACGCACACGCCCTCGCCCGCGTTGAGAACCGTGCCGGCGGGGGTTCCGTTCTTGAGCAGGTCAAGGGGCGTGACCGCTGAAGCATCGCGGAGCGCCTTGATCGACACGGCTCCGCTGAAGCCGTTGGCGGACAGGGCGTTGCCGCGGGGGTACAGCGTGGAGTTGCACGGCGTGGCGACGGACGAGATGCTCGGGATGGGGTCGCTCACGTTCATGGTCACGATCGCCTGGTCGTCGAACTCACCCTCTGTCACGGTCGCGCAGTCGGCGTCGAGAACCGCCTCGGACAGGCTGGCGCAGAGGTTCTCCTCACTCAGGAGATTCTCGAGCGTCAGCTTGAGGCTCGCCGTCGGCACCGCTGTGCCGGTTCGACTGGCAACGACCGACTCGAACTCGGAACTGCCTCCGGGGTGCATGGTGAGCTTGTCGAAGCGAGCTGTTCCGGAGTCGTTGACGGCGAGCGACAGGATGTCGGCTCCGACGTTGTTGTCTTCGTTGACCGCGAAGTCCGACCACGCCGCGAACGTCGTGCCGCCGGCGGCCACGGCGACGGCAGCAGTGCCTGCGAGACACGCCTTGATGAGCTTGCTGTTCATTCTTCCCCCAAGGGATCTGCCGCACGGAGCGGCGTGATTGGTGTGGGGCGAGGCCCCTCAGGGGCGTGCTCGCCGACGCCACGAAACGTGCTGCAGTCGCGGGGCGACGACATCGTCAGAATCGATGAACTGCGGCTGAGGTCGCCGGGGCTGTGGTCCGTTGCTCAGCCGATCGGACAGACCTCGTAGTCAATCCGTGCCATTCCGGGAGGCCAGGCCTTCCTAAGCCGACAGACCGGACGCAGACTCCCCCGCGTGACTTCCCTGGCCGCCCCCGCGCCGTATCGCGGCGCGGACCGGCGCGGCGTGAGCCGGACCCCGGCACTGCCGTCGCGACCGCCGGTCTGGACCGCGGCCACGGTCATCGCGGTGATGGTCGCGCTCCTGCTGGCCGGTGCCGTGGCGGTGACCCACCCCGTGCGCGCCGAGGCGCTGCAAGACCTGCGCCAGGTGCTGCGGGCAGCGCTCCTGAGCGGGACGGGGTTGCTGCTGCTCGGCCAGTGGAAGATCACCGGACTGGCCCGCCCCGCGCTGCTCGGCCTGGCCTTCCTGCTGCTCGGTCTGCTGTCCGACGCCGTCACGGCGCTGTCGCCGCTCATCTACGGCGGAGCGCAGCAGCCGCTGTCCGGTCCCGCCGTTCAGCTCCTGCCGGCGCTTGCTGCCGGGGTCCTCTTCCTGTGGGCCGCGCGTGCGCCCAGCGTGGACACCGCGGCGCGGCCGGCGCGGCTGCTCGCGCTGGCGCTGGTCGTCGGCGCGTTCGCGGCCGCGGCGATCCTGCTCGCGACGGTGAGCGCGACGCGCGGCGACGAGCAGGGGCTCGCGGCAGCAGGCGCTGCCTGGCGCGGTGCGCTGTGGATGACGGTGGCGCTGGTGTTCTCGCGGTCCCGGCGGGAGGCGCAGTGGCTCCTGCCCGTGCTGATGATCGCCACAGTGGCCGCCTTCCTCGACGCGACGAGCGCCTTCGCGGGAGAGCCCTTCCGTGCTGCC
>SCTD01000314.1 GCA_004299215.1 Frankiales bacterium
CGCTGGGGGAGGCGTGAGCCCGAGCTGGCACGGCGTCCTCGAGGGCTTCTACGGCCCGCCGTACGACGACGCCGCGCGGCTGGACCTCGTGCGCTGGCTGCCGTCGGTGGGTGGGCGCGACTACGTCTACGCGCCGAAGGACGACCCCTGGCAGCGCGCTCGGTGGCGGGAGCCCTACCCGCCCGACCGCACGGCCCACTTCCGGGAGCTGCTCGCCGTGGCCGCCGAGGCGGGCGTGCGGCTCGGGTTCGTGATCTCGCCCGGCCTGGACTGGCAGCCCGGTGACGAGGCGGCGCTGATCGCCAAGGTGCAGGCCTTCTACGACCTCGGGGCGCGCCGCCTCGGGATCGCCTTCGACGACGTCGCCCCCGGCGGCGCCGAGCTGGGACGGGTCCACGGCGCCGCGGTGGCGGCAGCCGCGGCCGCGCTGCCCGAGGACGTCACCTGGTCGGCGTGCCCCGTCGACTACGGCACCGACCGTGTGACCTCCTACCTCCGGGCGTTCTCGGACGCCCTGCCTCCCGACGCCGACCTGTTCTGGACCGGCCCGGCTGTCCTGTCGGCGGAGGTCCCCACCGAGATGGCCATCGACCTGTCGTCACAGCTCGGTCGACGGCTGGTGCTGGCGGACAACTTCCCGGTCTCCGACGGGGCGATGTCCGGGGTGCTGCACCTCGGTCCCTACCCGTACCGCCCGCGCGACCTGCCCGCCGCTGTCGGCGGTCTGCTGCTCAACCTGGGACCGCTGCCGGTCGCCGGTCGCCTGCCCGCCGCGGCGGCGCTGCGCTGGTGGAGCGATCCGGGACGGGATCGCACCGAGGTCTGGGAGGAGGAGCTGGCCGGTCTGCCCGGCCTCGCTCCGCTGGCCCGGGCCTGCCGCTCCTGGCTGTGCGAACCGGGACCGGACGACGAGCTCCTCGACTGGGCTCGAGCCGCGCTGGACGGCGACAGGCGCTTCGAGCAGTGGCTCGCTGCAGGCTGCCGTGACGCGCTGCCGCCGGCGTGGGTCGCCGACCTCGAGCCGTGGCTGCAGGCATGGGAGTGGCACGCGATGGCGGTGCCGCTGCTGCTGGCCTCGTTGCGCGCCGGCGACGGACCTGGTGGAGCCTTCACGGTCGCCGAGGTGTGGCGGCGTGGGCTCGCCATGGAACGGCAGCTCTTCGGGATCCGGTGGGCGTACTACCCGCTGACGCTGCGCGACGGCGACGTCGAGCGCGCCGACCCTCGCGGGCTGGTGCGCGGCGACACCCTGCTCGACATGCTGTGCCGTGAGGCGCTGGGACGACTGACAGGAGAGCTGCCGTGACGGTGCTGGAGGCGAGGGGGATCGCGGTCTCCTTCGGTGGGGTCACAGCGCTGCGGGGGGTCGACCTGCAGGTGGACGCGGGCGAGGTCGTGGGCGTCATCGGTGCGAACGGCGCCGGCAAGACCACGCTGTTCGACTGCCTGTCGGGGATCACCGCCTGTGAGGGGAGCGTCGTCCTCGACGGCGAGGACGTCTCCAAGGCCGCGGTGCACGAGCGGGCGCGGGCGGGACTCGGGCGGTCCTTCCAGGACGCCCGGCTGTTCCACTCGATGACGGTGCTCGACACGCTTCGCACGGCGAGCGAGCGGCACCGTCCGGTCGGCTCCTCGTTGATCGGCACGCTGCTCGGCGGTCGCGCGGCGCGAGAGGGCGAGCAGGTCGCCACCCGCAGCGCCGAGGAGCTGGTCGAGGTGTTCGCGCTCGGCGGCTATCGCGACAAGCTGGTGGGAGAGCTCTCCACCGGCACGCGCCGCATCATCGACCTGGCCTGCCTGCTCATCCAGCGACCCAAGGTGGTCCTGCTGGACGAGCCGTCGTCGGGCATCGCGCAGCGCGAGACCGAGCAGCTCGCGCCGCTGCTGCTGCGCGTGCGCGACGAGCTCGGCTGCGGCCTCGTCCTGATCGAGCACGACATGCCGCTGGTGCTGTCGCTCGCCAGCCGGCTCTACGCGCTCGAGACCGGACGGGTGATCGCCGAGGGCGACCCGCAGTCCGTGGTGCGGGACCCGGCCGTGGTGCGGTCCTACCTCGGCGACGACCCGGACGCCATCAACCGCTCCGGCTGAGCGACGCCGCGAGCACGCTCAGGCGGCGAGGGCGAAGCGCTGGGACAGGACGAGGGCGGCGGCGCCGAGCAGTCCGGCGTCCTGGTCGAGCGAGGACAGGACGACCTCGACGTCGTCGCGTACGTGGGGGAGCGAGCGGGCGGACAACCGGTCGGCGATCAGCGAGCGCAGCACCTCGCCGCCGCCCACGACGTCGCCGTGCAGCAGCAGCCGTGACGGTCCGAGCAGGTGCACCAGGGTGGCGAGGCCTACTGCGATGTGGTCGGCGTAGCGGGCGAGCAGGTGCGCCGCCGCGCCTTCACGCAGGGCGACGAGCCCGGCGGCGTCCAGTGACCGGGCGCCCGGGAGGCCGGCGGCGGCAGCCTCCCGCCGCAGCCAGCGCAGCGTGGCGACGGTCTCCCAGCATCCGGTGAGCCCGCAGTGGCACGTCTCGCCGTCGAGCTGGACGACCGTGTGCCCGAGCTCGCCGACGGCGCCGTCCGCGCCGCGGTAGAGCTCGCCGTCCAGGACCAGGCCGACGCCGAGTCCCGCGCCGGTCTGCACCGAGGCGAAGGTGGCGACGCCGCGTCCATCGCCGAACCACTTCTCGCCGAGGGCCTGGGCCCGCGCGTCGTTGTCGACGAGCACCGGCAGCCCGAACGCCTCCTCGAGGGACTCCGACAGGTGACGGCCGACTGCCCCGGGGAGCGGGCCGGAGCCCACGACGGAACCGGTCGCGGGGTCGCAGACGCCGGGGACGGCGACACCGATCCCGAGCACCTCGGCAGGCGCGGCGACGACGACCTGTCGCACCCCCTCCAGCACGGCGGCCACGAGCGTCCTGGTTGCAGCGGACGCCGTCGTGCACGCCACCTCGACCCGGGCGAGGACGTCCCCGCGTGCGTTGACGAGGGCTGCCTCGACAGCGTCAGCCGAGAAGGACACCGCGGCGCACAGCCCGGCGTCGACGCGGAACCACAGTGGTCGGCCGGGCTTCCCGACCCGGCCCGCCTCGCGGACGGGATCGGTCTGCTCGAGCAGGCCGTCGTCCACCAGCCCCTGGGCGATGGTCCCGATGGTCGCCCGGGGGACTCCGGCGAGTCGCGCCAGCTCGGCACGCGACAGCGGCCCGTGGTCGCACAGGGCGCGCAGCACGCGGGACCGGTTGACGTCACCGATCTGCCGGTTGCTGAGCAGGACCGTCGGGCTCGACACCGAACTCCTCACGTTGACAAGCGATCCGCACAATGTAATCTGCTGCTACAAATTCTGCTGCTTCTCTTCATCCTGCCCTGAAGGTGACGAGCATGACGGACCACCGGGCCACGCCCGTCGCCATCGCCGCGGTCGCCGTGCTGGTGACGTCGCTGCTGTCGGTCGGCCAGGTGAAGTACGAGCTCCAGCAGGCCCGGCCCGTCGACGGTGAGGTCCTCGCCGACGGTCAGCCCCCGGGCGAGGACGGGTCCGCGCCCGCCATCGACCCTGCGACCGGCCTGCCCTCGGCCGCCCCCACCGCGAGCGTCGCTGCAACCGGTGCGCCCGTCCCTGTCGGCAAGCCGGGGGCAGCCGGCGCCCCGAGCGCGGGCTCGAGCGCTCCGGGCAGCGTGCCGACCACGGTGCGCCCCGGCGAGGTCGTCCGGATCCCCGACTACGGGCTGCGGACCCAGGGCGTGACGCCCACCAGCGTCAAGATCGGCCTCGACTACGCCAAGTCCGGCTGCGGTGACGCCGGCGCGCTGGAGGCCGCACTCGGCCCGGCCGTCGTCGGTGACCCCGAGAAGGCGGTCAAGGCCTTCACCAACCACGTCAACGACACCGGCGGCGTGCGCGGGCGCAAGCTCTCCGTCGTCACCGTGGACCACGGCGGGCTGCAGTGTCCCGAGAAGCACAGCGCTGCCGCGATCGAGATGGTGGACCAGCACAAGGTCTTCATGGCGCTCGTCGGCCTCCACCCGGTCGGGGACGCGGTGCTGCAGCGCAAGATCCCGATCTTCGGCGGGCGGGCGAGCAAGGCCGAGCAGAAGGCCCGTGGGATCGGGCAGTTCCAGCTCTTCCAGGACGTCGACAGCGACTTCGCCAACTGGGCGAGCTTCGGCCGCCACTACCTCGGCACGGCGCCGGCCGGCCCCATCGAGAAGCGGGCCTGCCTGGTCCACCCGGACACCGAGGACTTCAACAACCAGGAGAAGATCCTGGTCGCCAGGATGAAGGCCGAGGGGCTGGCCTTCGCCGACGTCATCCGGTACGCCGACGACGCCTCGACCGGTCAGCAGCAGGCGACCGCTGCGGTGATCCGGATGAAGGGCAAGTGCGGCCAGGTCTGGTTCGTCGCCAACAACGCGATCGGCATGATCTTCTTCAGCAACGCCGCAGAGCAGCAGGACTGGCACCCGATCTACACCTTCACCGGGCGGACCGCTCTCATCGACGCGGCCCTCGGCGGCTCGCTGATGAACCAGAACCAGTGGGAGAACGCCATCGGTCTCTCGCCCCGCATCAAGCCCGGTGACCACCCCACCGAGGGCAACTGCAAGAAGACCTACGAGAAGTACTACCCCGGCGACGGGCAGTCCGGCTCGGCGTCCGTGCTGGTCGCGTGCATCGGCATCCTGACGTCGACCGAGGCGATGGAGCGGGCGATCGACCTCACAGGGGTGCTCACCGCCAACTCGCTGCAGGTGGGTGTCAACGCCATCAAGCGCGACTTCTACTACGACGCGCACGTCCCGATGACCTACACCGTCCCGACCAGCCTGAGCCAGCCGTTCGACTTCAACGGCTACGACCACCAGACGGTCGTGAGGTGGAACCGCAGCGCCGGCGACTACAGCTTCCCCGAGTACCCCATGTACTGGTCGCGCTTCGGTGCCGGGAAGTCGGGGGGCGAGGACCTGCGCCCGCTGTTCGACGACACCTGGAAGAAGCCCTAGTTGGACCTCGTCCTGCTCGGTCTCACGATCGGGATGGCCAACGCGCTGCTCGCGGTCGGTCTCGTCCTCATCTACATGAGCAACCGGGTCGTCAACTTCGCGCACGG
>SCTD01000315.1 GCA_004299215.1 Frankiales bacterium
GGTGGAGATGGCGTCGAGCTCGTCGTGGTAGGTGTCGCGCATGCCCGCAGGGTAGACGGCGCGCATCGGCCTGAGGGGACTGAGCGCGAACCCTTCGTGTACGCCAGGTGAACACTGTCTCCGGCCCGGTCCCGGCGCAGGCCCCGCGCCTATCGTTGATCGGGTGACCGTCGCCGGCGTGCTGCTCGGGCTCGTCGCCGGTCTCGTGCTGGGCGTGCTGCTCGCACGGCTGCTCCGCCGCCCGGCGGTCGAGGTCGCGCCGGCGGCGTCCCCGGCCGACGTGCCCAGCAGCGTCGAGGTCATCGACGCCCTGCCCGCCGCGGTGGCGGTGCTCGCCGCGGACGACCGCGTGGTGCTGGCCAACCGCAGCGCCGTGGAGCTGGGGGTCGTACGAGGGCCGCGGCTGCTCGTCCCCGAGCTGCGCCGGCTGGCCCGCGACGTGCGGCGCACCGGCACCGGGCAGGAGGTCGAGGTCGAGCCGGCCCGCACCAGGATGCTCCGGCTGCCGGAGGCGGTGCGGGTGCGCGTCGCCCCCGTCGAGGACGAGGCCGGGCACGTCGTCATGCTGGTCGAGGACGTCACCGAGGCTCGCCGGGTCGAGGCGGTCCGGCGCGACTTCGTCGCCAACGTCAGCCACGAGCTGAAGACCCCCGTGGGCGGGATGTCCCTGCTGGCCGAGGCTCTCGTCGACGCGGCCCAGGACCCGGAGGCGGTGCGCCGCTTCGGCAGCCGGTTGCAGAAGGAGGCCGGGCGGCTCGCCCGGCTGGTCCAGGAGCTCATCGACCTGTCCCGGCTGCAGGGGGCCGATCCGCTGCCCGAGCAGGACGTCGTCCCGGTCGACCGGGTCATCGCAGAGGCGGTGGAGCTGACCCGGCTCGCGGCGTCGTCCCGCAGCATCGCGCTGGTGCAGGGCGGCACACCGGGCCTCACCGTGCAGGGCAGCGAGGCGCAGCTGGTCACGGCGGTGCGCAACCTGCTGGAGAACGCCGTCCACTACAGCCCCGAGGGCACCCGGGTCGCCGTCGCCGCCCGGGCCGAGCAGGGGGCGGTCGAGATCCTCGTGACGGACCAGGGAATCGGGATCGCCGAGCGCGACCTCGAGCGGGTCTTCGAGCGGTTCTACCGGGCCGACCCGGCCCGCTCCCGCGAGACCGGCGGCACCGGTCTCGGCCTCGCGATCGTCAAGCACGTCGCGACCAACCACGGCGGTGAGGTCAGCGTCTGGAGCGTCGAGGGCTCCGGCTCGACCTTCACCCTCCGCCTGCCCCCTGCCGGAACGTCCGAGGAGAGCGCATGACCCGAGTGCTGGTGGTCGAGGACGAGGAGTCCATCTCGGACCCGCTGTCCTACCTGCTCCGGCAGGAGGGCTTCGAGGTGACCGTGGCCGCGACCGGTCCGGACGGCCTCGCGGAGTTCGACCGGAGCGGCGCCGACATCGTGCTGCTGGACCTGATGCTGCCCGGGCTGTCCGGCACCGAGGTCTGCCGCGCCCTGCGCGCGAAGTCCTCGGTCCCGGTCATCATGCTGACGGCGCGCGACAGCGAGATCGACAAGGTCGTCGGGCTGGAGCTCGGCGCCGACGACTACGTCACCAAGCCCTTCAGCTCGCGCGAGCTGGTCGCCCGCGTGCGCGCCGTGCTGCGCCGGCGGGGGGGCGCCGAGCCGGCGGCCGACAGCGCCGGCAGCGCCCTCGAGGCCGGCCGCGTCCGGATGGACGTCGAGCGCCACGTCGTCACCGTCGACGGCTCGCCGATCTCCCTGCCGCTCAAGGAGTTCGAGCTGCTCGAGCTGCTGCTGCGCAACGCCGGTCGCGTGCTCACCCGCGGTCAGATCATCGACCGGGTGTGGGGGGCGGACTACGTCGGCGACACCAAGACGCTCGACGTCCACGTGAAGCGGCTGCGGGCCAAGCTCGAGGCCGACCCGGCCAACCCGGCGTTCCTCGTCACGGTCCGCGGCCTGGGCTACAAGCTCGAGCTCTAGCGAGCCTGCTCGGTCGCGGGGTGCGACGGACCGCGGCCGGTCGAGCGGAGCGCGCAGAGCCGGGCGAGCTCGTCGTACGCCGGCTGCCCGATGAGAGCGACGAGCTCCGGGCCGTAGGAGACCCACAGCGGATCGGCGCCGACGTGCGCCGCCGGTGACGACGTGCACCACCAGTGCAGGTCCGCGCCGCCGGGTCCCCAGCCGCGCCGGTCGAACTCGCCGATGGAGGTCACCAGCACCTGCACCTCGTCGGGCCGCTCCACCCACTCCTGCGTCCGCCGCACGGGCAGCTGCCAGCAGACGTCCGGCTTGGTCTCCAGCGGGTGCAGCCCGACGCGGTCGGCGAGGTTGTGCAGCGCGCAGCCGGCGCCGCCCGGGAAGCCCGCACGGTTGAGGAACACGCAGGCGCCGTCGACGGTGCGGGTACGCCGGGCCGGCTCGCCCTCGAGCTCGTCCAGCTCCGAGATCCCTTGCGTACGACCGATCTCGGCGTGCTGCCAGTGCTTCTTCTTCAGCTGCTCGGCGAAGCCCTCGATCCGCCGCTCGTCCTCGTCGTCGGCGTAGAACGCGCCATGGCTGCAGCAGCCGTCCTCGGCCCGCCCCTCGACGACGCCCTCGCAGCCGCGGCCGTAGACGCAGGTCCACGACGACAGCAGCCAGGTGAGGTCGGCGCGGATGACGCCCTTGGGGTCGGCCGGGTCGACGAACTCGATCCAGTCGCGGGGGAAGTCCGGGTCGACCTCGCGGACGGTGGGCATGCCCAGGTCGGTCACGCGAGGACCCGGACGACGAGCAGGGCGACGTCGTCGTCGAGAGCGCCGTACGCCAGCTCGGTCAGCAGGTGGTCGCAGATCGCCTCGGCATCGGAGTCCGGCGCGGAGGCCAGGGCCTCGGCGAGCGCCTGCAGGCCTTCGTCGATCGGGCGGCCCCGGTGCTCGACCAGCCCGTCGGTGTAGAGGACCAGGGCCGAGCCGGGTTCCACGACCTCCTCGACCTCGTCTCGGGCGGTGCCGAGAGCAGCGCCGACCAGCAACGAGGCCTCGGTCGCGAGCAGCCGCACCGTGCCGTCCGGGCTGCGCAGCGCGGGCGGCAGGTGACCGGCGTTGGCGACGCGCAGCCGGCCGGCTCCGTGGGTGGGCAGCTGCAGCCTGCCGTAGACGCAGGTGGCGAGCTGCGCCATGTCCAGGCCCTGCACCAGCTGGTCGAGCCGGTCGAGCACGACGGCAGGGGAGCTGCCCTGCCAGGCGTAGCTCTGGAGCACCGAGCGCAGCTGGCCCATCGCGGCGGCGGCGGTCATGTCGTGACCCATGACGTCGCCGACCGCGAGGCCGACCGTGCCGTCAGGGAGCGCGAACACGTCGTACCAGTCACCACCCACCTGGGCGGACGTCGAGCCCGGGAGGTAGCGGGCCGCGCGGTCGAGCCCGGCGATGTCGGGCAGCTGCGGCAGCAGGCTGCGCTGCAGCTGCTCGGCCACCTCGTGCTCGCGGGAGTAGAGGCGGGCGTTGTCGACGGTGAGGGCGGCCCGCCGTGCCAGATCCGCGGCGGTGGCGAGGTCCTCCTCGTCGAAGGTGCGCCCGGAGCCGTCGGTGAACAGGGAGAGCACGCCCAGCACCTGGCGGCGCGCGCGCAGCGGGACGACCAGCGCCGAGCGGAGCCCGATCCGGCGGTAGACCTCGCGCAGCTCCTCGTCGTCGATGCCGGACAGCAGCACGTCCTCGTCGATGTCGACCATCACGGCAGGGTCGCCGGCGAGCACCTTGGCCGTGTAGGAGTCCGTCGACAGCCCCTCGGGCTGCAGCTCCTCCAGCCGGCGCAGCAGCGGGACCCGCTCGTGGTCGCGGTGGCGCGACGCGACGCGCTGCACGCGCCCGTCGGAGCCGAGCAGGTGGACGGTGCACCAGTCGGCCATCAGCGGCACGACCAGCGACGTGAGGCGGTCGAGCGACTCGTCGACGTCGAGCGTCGCGGCGAGGACCGACGTGGCCTCGGCGAGCAGGGCCAGCCGGCGCTGGGCCCGCTCGGCCTCGGTGCGGGCGGCGCGCTCGGCCGCGAGGTGCCGCTCGCGCTCCTGCTCGATGTGCACGCGCGTCGTCACATCGGCCTGGATGCCGACGTGGTGG
>SCTD01000316.1 GCA_004299215.1 Frankiales bacterium
GAAGGTGCCGGCCTCGGAGTCGCCGGCGTTCTGCATGGTGTACGGCTCCACGCCGTCCGGGGTGTAGTTGAGGAACACCTCGGAGGTGTACTTCTGCGGGGCGTACGTCGTGAACGACAGCGGGATCCCCTGCCGCAGGGCGTCGGCCAGCACGAAGGCCTTGAACGTCGAGCCGCCCTGGAAGCCGCTCGACCCGCCGATCGCCAGGTTCACCTTGGTGTGCCCGGGCGTCTTCTGCTCGGTGTAGCGCCGGTTGACCGCCATGGCGCGGACGTCGCCGGTGCCGGGCTGCACGACGTTGACGGCCGTCGCCGCCCCGAAGTCCTCGCCGCGGAAGGTGTCGGCCGGCGGGATCGCCTCCTCGGCAGCGCGCTGCGCGGCCTCCTGCACCACCGGGTCGAGCGTGGTCTTGATGGTCAGGCCGCCCGCGAGCAGTCGGTCCTGGCGCTCCTCGCGGGTGCGGCCCAGAGCGGCGCCCACCTCGGTGTCGTCCTCGAGGTAGCGGCGTACGTAGTCGCAGAAGAAGGGCGCCTTCACGGCGGGGTTCTCGCACCCCGACAGCACCGGCCGGAACCGGAACTCCGGCGGCGCGTCGGCGGCCGCGGTGCGCTCGGCCTCGTCGATGAAGTTCTCCGCCTTCATCCGCCCGAGGACCAGGTTGCGCCGGGCGACCAGCCGTTCCATCTGGGCGACGTCCTCGGTCGCCTTCACCGGGTCGAAGCGCCCCGGGCTCTGCACGATGCCGGCGAGCAGCGCGCTCTCGCCCAGCGTGAGGTCCCGCGCGGGCTTGCCGAAGTAGAAGGTCGACGCCGTGCCGACGCCGTAGACGCCGTTGCCGAAGTAGGCGATGTTCAGGTAGCGCTCGAGGATCTCGTCCTTGGTGAGCTTGCGCTCGATCGCGAGGGCGTACCTCGCCTCCTTGAGCTTGCGCTCGAGCGTGACCTCGCGGGCGGCGTCCTGGCCGGCCTCGGTGCTGGCGGCCTGCAGCAGGGCGTTCTTGACGTACTGCTGCGTCAGCGTCGACCCGCCCTGGGTGACGCTGCCCGCCTGGCTGTTCTCGACCGCGGCCCTGAGGGTGCCCTTGTAGTCGACGCCGTGATGGGCGTAGAAGCGCGCGTCCTCGACGGCGATGAACGCCTTCTGCGTCACCTCCGGGATGAACTGCAGCGGCGCGAAGACGCGGTTCTCGCGGTAGAGGATCGCGAGCAGCGAGCCGTCAGAGGCCAGGATCCGACTGCGCTGCGCCAGCGGCACCTGGTCGAACTCCGCCGGGAGCACGAGGAACTCGTCGGCCCCTGCCTTCGCCGTCAGCCCGAGGCCGCCGACGATCGGGAACGCCGCGCCGGCCATCAGCAGGCCGGCGAGCACGCTCGCCGCGACGGCGTACGCCAGGCGGACGGGTGCGGGGGCCGAGCGGGAGGGCAGCGGGGGCACGGCTCCAGGGTACGGCGGCCGGGCGCGTCCGCCTGGCAGGCCGAGACGCTCGCTGTCCGCGCATGGCCCTTTCGAACTACCCCAAGATGGGCCCATCGGGGCCTGCCGGACCGAACGTCCGCTTTCTACCGTGGAGCGGTCGGTCCCCTCACCGACACCCCCTCACGTCAGGACCTCGCGCATGTCAGTGACCGCCTTCGAGAGCACAGCGGACTGGACCGCTCGTTCGGCCTGCAGGAACGCCGACCCGGACGAGCTGTTCGTCACGGGCGCCGCCCAGAACCGCGCCAAGGCCGTCTGCATGGGCTGCCCCGTGCGCACCGAGTGCCTCTCCGACGCGCTCGACAACCGCGTCGAGTTCGGCGTGTGGGGCGGGATGACCGAGCGGGAGCGCCGCGCGCTGCTCCGCCGCCGCCCCGACGTCACCAGCTGGCGCCAGCTGCTCGAGACGGCGCGCGCCGAGCACGCCGCCACGCGCGCGGGCTGAGCCCCCGGGCGTCAGGCCGCGGGACTGCCCGCGGCACCCGCCATGTCCGCGCCCACCGTGCGCAGGCCGTCCAGGTCGTGCACGTCGCCCGGCAGCGCCGCCACCTGGACGACCGCGACCCCCGGGTGGGCGTGCCGGAACCGCTCCTGCAGCCGCTGCTCCCGCGCGGCCAGCGTCATGCGGCCGGCGTGCAGGCGCAGGACCGCGGCGGCCAGCGGGTGCCCGCCCGACTCGTCCAGCGACTCCGCGGCCGCGAGGGAGCGCTCCGGGCTGAGCGCCGCGCTCCCCGGCCGGTGCACCCGGTTGACGACCAGGCCGGCCAGCGGCATGCGCTCCTCGGCCAGCCGCTCGACGAAGTAGGACGCCTCCCGCAGCGCGTCCGGCTCCGGTGCGGCCACCACGACGAAGGCGGTGCCGTCGGCCTTGAGCAGGTCGTACGTCGCCTGCGCCCGCTCGCGGAAGCCGCCGAACATCGTCTCGAGCGCCGCGACGAACTGCGACACGTCCTGCAGCACCGAGGCGCCGATGATCTTCGTGAGCACGCTGGTGAAGACGTTGAACCCGGCCGTCACGACCTTGAGGTAGGCCTTGCCGCCGGCCTTGGCCGGTGCCAGCAGGATCTTGATCATCCGGCCGTCGAGGAACGTCGTGAGCCGCTCCGGGGCGTCGAGGAAGTCCAGCGCGGATCGCGTCGGGGGGGTGTCGACGACGACCAGGTCGTAGCCGCCGGTCGCGACGAGCTGGGCCAGCTTCTCCATCGCCATGTACTCCTGTGTCCCGGCGAAGGAGGACGAGAGCGCTTGGTAGAACGGGTTCGCGAGGATCGCCTCGGCCTTCGCGGGCTCGGCGTGCGTGAGGACGATGTCGTCGAACGTCCTCTTCATGTCGAGCATCATCGCGTCGAGCGAGCCGCCCTTCGCACCGTCGACGCCCTCCACCCGGCGGGGGGTGTTGTCCAGCTCGGACAGCCCCATCGACTGCGCCAGCCGCCGGGCCGGGTCGATGGTGAGGACCACGGTGCGCCGGCCGCGCTCGGCCGCGCGCAGTGCCAGCGACGCGGCGGTCGTGGTCTTGCCGACGCCGCCGGACCCGGTGCAGACGAGGATCTTCGCGGTGTCGAGCAGCGCGTCGACCTCGAGGACGGGGGAGGTCATGTGAGCCCCTGGGCGGTCAGCAGCTCGGCCAGCTCGTAGAGCCCGGCCAGGTCGACGGAGTCGGTCAGCAGCGGCAGCTCGAACGACGGGCGGTCCAGCGCCGCCAGGGCGTCGCGGCCACGCTCCTCGAGCGCGACCCGGGTGGCGTGGTCCTGGGCGTCGGCGGCGAGCGCCGCGACGAGCTCCTCGGGGGCGTCCAGCCCGGCCTTCTCCAGCCCGGCGGCCAGCGCCGCGCGGTCCAGCTCGCCGCGCTCGGCCGCGTGCAGGTCGGCGGGCGGCAGCATCGGGGCGCGGACGGCGTTGACGATCACCCCGCCCACCGGCAGGCCGACCGCACGCAGCTCGGCCACGCCGTCGATCGTCTCCTGCACGGGCATCTCCTCGAGCAGCGTGACCAGGTGCACCGCGGTGGCGGGGGAGCGCAGCACCGCCATCACCCCGTCGGACTGGTTCTTCAGCGGCCCGACCTTGGCCAGCCCGCCGACCTCGGCGCTGATGTTGAGGAAGCGGGCGATGCGCCCGGTGGGCGGCGCGTCCAGGACGACGGCGTCGTACGCCGGGCGGCCACCCTTGTCCTGGCGCACGACGGCCTCCTTGACCTTGCCGGTCAGCAGCACGTCGCGCAGCCCCGGGGCGACGGTGGTCGCGAACTCGATCGCCCCCATCCGGCGCAGCGTGCGGGCGGCGACGCCGGTCCGGGACAGCTTGTAGAACATGTGGAGGTAGTCG
>SCTD01000317.1 GCA_004299215.1 Frankiales bacterium
CCAGCACGGCGGCCACCATGCCGCGGACGAAGAAGTCGTAGGCGAACGGGTCGAGAAGCGCTTCCCAGGAGGTCATCCCGCCACCAGCCGCACCTGGCCGGTGCCGTCCACGACCACCGGGAAGCCGAGGTGCTGGAGCACCTCCATGCGCGCGCCGAACGTGCGCTCGAGCACCTCCGGGACGATCACCTCCGTCGGCGTCCCCGCTGCGAGCACGGTGTGGTTGAGCGCGACCAGGTGCGGCAGGTGGGCGGCCATGCCGTTGAGGTCGTGCGTGGTGAGCACGATCGCGAGCCCGTCGCGGTGCAGCTCGTCGAGCAGGTGCAGCACCTCGTGCCGGGTGCCGATGTCGACGCCGGACGTCGGCTCGTCCATGAGCAGCAGCTGCGGCCGGCGCAGCAGCGCCCGCGCGATGAACATCCGCTGCTGCTGCCCGCCGGACAGCTCGCGGATGTGCCGCTTGCCGAGCGCACCGATGCCGAGGCGCTCGAGAACCTCTGCCACCTCGCGCTTCTCGTTCGCGGTCGGCCACGGCAGCGCACGCCGGGTCGGGCGTGCCATGAGCACGCACTCCGCGACGGTGACCGGGAAGCTCCAGTTCACGGTCTCGAGCTGGGGGACGTACGACACCGCGACCCCGGGTCGCCGCGTCACGGAGCCGCGCTGCGGCGTGACCGTGCCGAGCAGCAGCTTGAGCAGGGTCGTCTTGCCCGAGCCGGACGGCCCGACGATGCCGGTGAAGTCGCTGGAGGAGACGGAGTACGTCACGTCGGTGAGCACCGGGGCGTGGTCGTAGCCGAAGCTCACCCCGGTGACCTCGACCAGCGGCTCGCTCACCGGCGCGCTCACTGGGGGTAGGTCGCCTCGTCGGGCACGACGTCCGAGACGTCCAGCGCCGCCAGCCGCTCGGCGGTGCCGCCGAGCCCCTCGATCATGGTGACGTAGTCGTAGCGCATCAGCCCCAGCCAGGAGTGCTCCGGATCGCCGGGCTCCCCGGGCAGGTCGTCGTCGCGAAGCGACTCCTCGTACCTCGCACCGGTCTCCGCCGCGATCTGCTCCAGCACCTTGGACGGGAACACCTCGGAGCCGAAGATGGTGGGCACGCCGGTGCGCCGGACCTGGTCGATGATCCGGGCCACCTCGCGCGGCTGCGGGTCCTCGAAGCTGCTCGGCTGGACAGCGCCGATGACCTGCCAGCCGTACGTCTTGGCGAAGTAGGCGTAGGCGTCGTGGTAGGTCAGCAGCTGCTTCCTGCCCGGGGGGACCGTCTCGGAGTCGGCGCGCAGCGCGGCGTCGAGGGCGTCGATCTTCGCGACGAAGGCGTCGTGGTTGCGCTCGTAGGTCGAGGCGCCGTCCGGGTCCCGCTCGACGAGGGTGTCGCGGACGACCCCGGCGTACTTCGCGGCGTACGTCGGATCGGTCCACAGGTGCGGGTTCGGCTTGCCGTCCTCCTCGGGGAAGGAGAAGTCGAAGAGGTAGTCCTCCTCGGGCAGCACCTCGTCGCCCAGGCTCACGATCTCGGCACCGTCGGGGATGTTGGCCTCGGCCAGGTCGACGGTCGGCTCCTCGAGCTGCAGGCCGTTGACGAAGACGACGTCGGCGTCCTCCATCAGGGCGGCGACCTGGGGCGGCGGCTCGAAGGTGTGGCTGTTCGTGCCCTCCGGGACGATCCCGGTGACCGTCGCCCGGTCGCCGGCGATGTTGGCGACGATCGAGGTCAGCGGCGCCACCGTGGTGACGAGCGAGAGCCGCCCGTCGCCGTCGGCGGAGTCCGCGGAGGACGTGCTGCAGGAGGTCAGCGCAGCGATCCCACCGGCGAGGGCGAGGGTGCGCAGCAGGGTCAGATGCATGCGCTCCACGCTACTGCGCATAGTTCGTTGTTGCCACTTGTTCGCAACAGGGAGGCTGCAGAGCCGGTCACACCCGTGCGTTCGCGCCCGGGAGCCGGACGGTTCTGCCACCGCAGGTGCGGGCACGGTCGGGGACAGGACATGATCCGGGACATCCCCTTCGAACAGGAGCGCGCACGTGGCGACCGACGACAGCACCGGCACCGACGGCACGGCCGGCGAGCCGACCGTGGAGGGCTCGTGGTCCCCGCGGCGCAGCAAGGCCCCGGCCAAGAAGGCGGGTGATGCTGCGACCGGCTCGACGGACGGCAAGGGCAAGAGCTCGGACCCCGAGGTGCTCGCCGAGGAGATCGAGCGGACCCGCGAGGAGCTGGCGGAGACGCTGGACGCCATCGCCGAGAAGGTCAGTCCGAAGCGGGTGACCGCGCGGACCCGGAAGAAGGTCGGCGAGGCCGCCTCCGGCGCGGTCGACAGCGTCAAGGGGTCAGCGGGGCACGCTGCCGGCGCGGTGAAGGGCGCTGCCGGCAAGGCCAAGGCGTCGAGCGATGCCGAGCCGCCGCAGTCCGTGGCCGAGGTCCCCGTCGAGGTCGCGCCGACCCCGGGCGCCCTCGCCGACGCGACCGTGGCGGCGGAGGAGCCGGCCGGCGCGGAGGCGCCGCTCTGGACCACGTCGCTCCCGCCGGAGCCGCCGTCGCGCACGCCGGTCTACGCCGGCGCGGCCGCCGCGCTCGTCGTGCTGCTCCTCGTCCTGCGCCGCCGGCGCCGCTAGGCCTGGGTGACGACCGCCGCGGCCTCGAGCTGCTCGACCTCCGCGGGGTCGAACCCCCACGACTGCAGCGCCACTCGCGTGTGCGCGCCTGCGACCGACGGGCGGCCCGCCTCACCGGGGGTGCGGGAGAAGCGCGGGGCGGGAGCCGGCTGCGGGACGCCGTCCACCTCGACGATGCTCTCCCGCGCGGCCAGGTGCGCATGGCTGCGCGCCTCGCTGACCTTCAGCACGGGTGACACGCAGGCGTCCAGCGGCTCGAAGACCTTCGCCCACTCGTCCCGCGTGCGGCTGCGGAACGCCGCGGCCAGCTGCTCGCGCAGCTGCGGCCAGGTCGACCGGTCGTTCTGGTCCGGCGGGTCGACGAGCCCGAGGGTCCGCACCACGACGTCCCAGAACTGCGGCTCGAGGGCGCCGATGGCGACGTACTCGCCGTCCGCGCACTCGTAGGTGTCGTAGAAGGGCGCGCCTCCGTCGAGCAGGTTGGAGCCGCGCTCGTCGGACCAGAAGCCCGCCGCCATGAAGCCGTACGTCATGGACAGCAGCGAGGTCACCCCGTCGACCATGGCGGCGTCCACGACCTGGCCCTGCCCGCTGCTGCCGCGCTCGAGCAACGCGGCGAGGATGCCGGTGAGCAGGAACATCGACCCGCCGCCGAAGTCGGCCAGCAGGTTGATCGGCGGCACCGGCTTGCGACCGTGCTCGCCGATGGCGCCCAGCGCGCCGCTGATGGCGGCGTAGTTGATGTCGTGACCCACCCGCGGTGCGAGCGGACCGGTCTGGCCCCAGCCGGTCATCCGTGCGTAGACCAGCCGCGGGTTCCGCTCGAGGCAGGCGTCCGGGCCGACGCCCAGCCGTTCCGCCACCCCCGGACGCAACCCCTCGACGAGCACGTCGGCGGAGTCGACCAGGCGCAGCACGACCTCCGCCGCCGCGGGGTGCTTCAGGTCCACCGCGATCGAGCTCCTGCCCCGACCGGTGACGTCGTAGGCCGGCACGCCGAAGCCGGCGGACGGCCGGTCGACGCGCAGCACCTCGGCGCCGAGGTCGGCCAGCAGCATGCAGGCGTACGGCGCGGGTCCCAGCCCCGCCAGCTCGACGACGCGGATGCCGGACAGCGGGCCACTCACGACACGGTCTCCTC
>SCTD01000318.1 GCA_004299215.1 Frankiales bacterium
CGCCGGTGGCTACGAGTCGCTCGGTCACCTGACCGGTGCCGCACCCGAATTCGATCACCCGGTCCTGCGGGCGCAGCGCGAGGGCGTCAACGAGATGCTGCCGGAGCCGGCCGCTGCCCCCGGAAGTCGCGAACAGCACCGCGTTCAGGGCGTCGTACATGCGCGCGATCGGGAAGGTCATGGGCCCGTCACGGGGCCAGCGGAGTGCACTGAGCCGTCGAGTCGGCCGAAGGGCATTGGCAGCGCTCCTGGCCGTCTGCCTGCCGGAGCTGGTCGTCCGCGCAGCAGGAGGCACCCCGTCAGCGGGAACAGGGGGAGTGCAACCATCCGCATACACGCAGCATGACGCATGGGTTCAGGCACTCCGACGGGCTGGCTGCGGCACCTCGGTCACATCCCTCCGAGAATCACCACCAGCGCGGGGGGCCGTGACCGATCCAGGTTGGGCGTGCAGAGCTTTCCGTTGACGATGCCGTTCAGCGCCCGACTCCTCGCGTACGCCCGCTGGGGACCGCTCGACCTGAGAGGATGAGTCGACTCCTGCCTCCCCCTCCCTTCTGGAGCACTCGTGCCCGCTCGTCCTCCCCGCCGCCCGCTCTGCGCAGGTCTGCTGTTCCTCGCGCTGCTAGGGGGCGGGCTGAGTGCGGCGCCGGCGGCTGCGGTGACGAGCGACTCCCTGAAGCGGCCGACGGCCAGCCTGCGTGCGGCCATCACGGACGGGAGCAGCGACCTCGACGCCGTGCCCAAGGGATGGGTGCGCCGCGCACCGGCCCGGGCCGCGCTCCGCACGTCCAGCCCCGCACCGGGCACCGGCCCGGTTGCGAGGGGAAGCCTGACCACGAACCCCGTATCGACGGTGAGCGTCACCTACGTCGGCAGCTGGCCAGACCCCGCCAAGGCTGCGTTCGAGTCGGCGGTGTCCATCTGGGAGCGCACCCTCGAGTCGGCCGTGCCGATCGAGGTCGAGGCGACCGCGCGGGTGTTCTCGGACCCGTCGCTGCTCGGCGGCGCGGGGCCGTACGACTTCCGGCGCAACGACCAGGGCACGGCGAGCCTGTACGACGACGTCTTCGAGCCGGTTGCGCTCGCCAACGCGAAGCGAGGGGGCGACGCGCTGCCCGGCGAGCCTGACATCCTGGCCGAGTTCAACCCGGGCCTGGAGAACCCGGACGGCAGCCCGGGGCTGTACTTCGGGCTCGACGGCAACCCGCCGGCGAACCAGATCGACTTCAAGACCGTCGTGCTGCACGAGATGGGCCACGGGCTGGGCCTGGTCGGCACCGCCTCCGTCGCCGCGGACGGCACGGCGACCGTCGGCGACCGGGCCGTCAACGGCGATGCGAACGTGCGGAGCGGCGTCTCGTACGACACCTTCACCTACGCGACCACCGCAGCGCAGGCCGGCAACGGCGGCGCACGCGTCCTGAACCTGCCGGACGGCAGTCCCGAGCTCGAGACCGCCCTCACCGGCGACCAGCTCTACTGGGCGGGTCAGCTGGCCCGCACCGCCGCCGGCGGCGCGAAGGTGCGGCTCTACGCACCGGGCGACTTCTTCGAGGGCACGTCGTACGGCCACCTGAACGAGGACAGCTACCCGGGTGAGCACCCGAACGGCCTGATGACGCCGTTCATCGAGCCCGGCGAGTCGATGAGCGACGTCGGCCAGATCGCGATGGGGATGCTCGCCGACATGGGCTACGCGGTCCCGGCGCTGCGCGGCGCGCGCTACACGGCCGTGGACCCGGTCCGGCTGCTGGACACCCGCGAGGGCATCGGCGCGGCGAAGGCGGCGGTGGGCCCCAGCAGCGTCGTCGACCTGCGAGTCACGGGCGCCAACGGCGTGCCGACGGACGCGACCGCCGTGGTCCTCAACGTCACCGGCGTGGCGCCGTCCGCCGCGACCGACGTCCGGGTCTACCCGACGCCGGTCGTGCTGAGCTCGGTGCCGGTCGTGTCCAACCTCAACCTCGTCCGCGGCGTCACCCGCGCCAACCTGGTGACGGTCCCGGTCGGCAACAACGGCCGGGTGCGACTGCGCAACAACTCCGGGTCGGTCCACCTGCTGGCCGACCTGGCGGGGTACTACAGCCCCGCCGCGGCGGCGACCTTCACGCCGGCCGACCCGCAGCGCATCCTCGACACCCGGTCTGCCGTCGGCACCGCTGGGACCACCCCGCTCGGGGCGGGCGAGGTGCTCGACCTGGCCGTCTCCGGCAACGGGAGTCCGGTGCCCGCCGGTGCGTCGGCCGTCGCCCTGACCGTCACGGCTGTGAGTCCCACCGCCTCGACCGACGTCCGCGTCTACCCGACCCCGTCCGGCGCCACCGCGCCGCCCGTCGTGAGCAACCTCAACGTCCGCCCCGGGCCGCCGGTGCCGAACGTCGTCATCGTCAAGGTGGGTGCCGACGGCAAGGTCCGGCTGCGCAACACCGCCGGCGCCGTGCACCTGCTGGCCGACGTCGCCGGCTGGTACGACGGCAGCCTGTCGGGGGCGCTCTTCCGCCCCGTGACGCCGTCCCGCCTGCTGGACACCAGGATCCGCCTCGGGACCCCGAGCACGGCCGACACGACGGTCGGTCCCGGCGAGCTGGTCACGCTGCGCGTGGGCGGTCTCGCGCAGGTGCCGAGCCTGTCGACCGCCGCGGTCCTGAACGTCACCGGCGTCGCCGCGACGGCCGGCACCGACGTCCGCGTCTACCCCGCCACCGCCTCCTCCGTCCCGGAGGTGTCCAACCTCAACCTGGGCCGCAGCCAGACGGCCGCTGACCTGGTCGTCGTGAAGCTCGGCAACCGCTCGGTGCGGCTTCGCAACTCCGCGGGTGAAGTCGCCCTGCTCGCCGACGTCGCCGGCTGGTTCGGCCCGGCCAGCTAGGGCGCGTACTGCGGCTTCGGCTGGGCGGTCATTGGGCGTCGAGCGCTTGCTTGCCGCGGCGGCCTGTGGAATGTCATCCGCGGGTGTGGATTCCTCCTGTTGAGCGCGCGCGCAGCGGTCAGCCGTCGCCGTGTCTCCCTGC
>SCTD01000319.1 GCA_004299215.1 Frankiales bacterium
CTGCTCGTCTCGGCCGGGGCGCCCGTCATGGGCCACGTCGGGCTGACCCCGCAGTCGGAGCTCGTCATGGGGCTGCGGGTGCAGGGGCGCGGCGAGGCGGCCGACGCGCTGCTCGCCGACGCGCTCGCCGTGCAGGAGGCGGGCGCCTTCGCCGTCGTGCTCGAGGCCGTCCCGGCCGACCTGGCCGAGCGGGTCAGCAAGGAGCTGGTCATCCCCACGATCGGCATCGGCGCCGGCGCCGGCTGCGACGCCCAGGTCCTGGTGTGGACCGACATGGCCGGGCTCACCCCGGGCAAGCCGCTGACCTTCGTGAAGCGGTACGCCGACCTGCGCTCGGTGCTCGGCGAGGCGACCAAGGCGTACGTCGACGACGTCCGCGAGGGCCGCTTCCCCGGCCCCGAGCACTCCTTCGACTGAGGGCGGCTACTGCCCGCGCAGGAGCTCGCGGATGAGGGGGCCCTTGGCCTCGGCGTAGTGGTTCATGTCCGGCCACACCCGGCCGGCCAGCGAGCGCTTGAGCTCCTCGTACCGCCGGCGCGCCTCGGGGTCGGTCCGGAGCAGGTCCCGGAAGCGCAGGTGCGCCTCGATCTCCGGGTCGCCGGGGAGGTAGAGGTGCACGTTGGCCGGCGGCTCCCCCTTGAGCACCCGGTGGCCCTCCTCCCGGACCCGCAGCACGTAGCCCGCTGCCACCAGCGGCTCCACCGCGGCCTCCAGGTCCGGCACCACGACCTGCACGTCGACGATCGGCTTGGCGGCCAGCCCGGGCACGGAGGTGGAGCCGACGTGGTCGATCTCGGCCGGGCCCAGCGCGGCGAGGATCCGGTCGCGGTGCTCCTCGAACAGCCGCGGCCACGAGGGATCGGGCTCGGCCAGCTCCACGAGGACGGGCTGCCGCCCGCCGATGAGCACCCGGTCCAGGTGGTCGTCGAGGTCAGACATCGAGCTGCCGGGTCAGCACGTCCCGGGCCTCCGCGAGCGACGGGCCGTACCAGGTCAGGTGCCGCCCGCTGACCAGCGCGGCAGGGACGCCGGGGAACGCCTCCGGGCCGTCGTCGGCGGTGAACAGGTACGGCTCGTCGGGCAGCACCACGAGGTCGACCGGTGGCAGGTCCTCCGGCACGACCTTCGGGTAGCGGTCGGCCGACGACGCCAGCACGTTGTCGACGCCCAGCCGGGCCAGCACGTCACCGGCGAACGTGTCCCGCCCGACGGCCATCCACGGCCGGCGCCAGATGGGGACGACTGCCCGCCGCCGCGGACCGGCGTACGGCGGCGCCCACGACGCGGACGCCGCGTCCAGCCACGCGGGCCGGTCCAGGCCGCAGGCAGCCAGCACCCGCTCCAGCGACGCCAGCGCCGCGGGCAGGGACTCGGGCGCCGTCACCCACACGGCTGCGCCCGCGGCCCGAAGAGCCTCGATGTCCGGCCGCCGGTTCTCCTCCTCGTTGGCGATCACCAGGTCGGGCGCCAGGTCGAGGACGTCGGCGACCCGGGGATTCTTGGTCCCGCCGATGCGCGGCACGTCGAGGTCCGCCGGGTGGGTGCACCAGTCGGTGGCGCCCACGAGCAGCCCCGGAGCCGTGACGGCGACGGCCTCGGTCAGCGACGGGACCAGGGAGACGACCCGCCCGACGGACGCCGGCAGCCGGACCGGAGCGCCGAGGTCGTCCTCAGACGTCGGTGATCCGGACACCGGCGTGCGCCTTGTAGCGGCGGTTGACGGAGATCAGGTTGGCGGTCAGCGCCTCGACCTGGTGGGCGTTGCGCAGCCGTCCGGCGTAGACGCCGCGCATCCCCGGGATCAGCTCGGCGAGTGCCTGGACGAGGTCGGTCGCCTCGCGGTCGTCGCCGAGGACGAGCACGTCGGTGTCCACCGACGCGACCGTCTCGTCGAGCAGCAGGACGGCGCTGACGTGGTGGAAGGCGCCGACCACCCGGCTGCCGGGCAGGACCGCCGCGGCCTGCTGGGCGGCGCTGCCCTCCTCGACCGGCAGGGCGTACGCCCCCTGCTTGTCGAAGCCGAGCGGGTTCACGCAGTCGACGACGACCTTGCCGGCGAGGGCGTCGGCGAGCGACGCCAGCAGCTCGCGGTGGCCGTCCCAGGGCACGGCCACGATGACGACGTCGCCCTCGGCGGCGGCGGTGGCGTTGTCGGCGCCGCGGACCGAGCCCGGCAGGCCCTCGGCGGCCGCCGCAGCCCGCGCGGCGTCGCGGGAGCCGAGCACGACCGGGCAGCCGGCCAGGGCGAGCCGTCGGGCCAGCCCGCGCCCCTGCTCCCCGGTCCCGCCGAGCACGGCGACCGTCGTGCCGGCCGGGTCCAGGGCGGGGGCGGGGCTCTGCGTCATCGGCCGAGTCTGGCACCGCGCGGCACGCCGAGCGCACGAGGGGCTGTACGAACCGGGCCCAAGGGGGTCAGACTGCGACGGAGGTCACGAATCGGCAGCGGTCGGCCAGCAGGAGACGCCGCACCCATGGCGAAGACACCTCTCGACGACGACGGCAGCGACGCAGGAGGAGGCCCCGGTGGAGCCACGGGACGGGCAGG
>SCTD01000320.1 GCA_004299215.1 Frankiales bacterium
ACGAGCTCCGGCCAGCGCAGGCCGGGATCCTGCTCCCCGCCGAAGACCAGGTCGATCCCGCCGCCGAGCGGGTCACCGTCCACGAGCAGCGCGAGCCGCCCGGCGCGGGTCGCCGTCACCGCCAGCGCGCAGGCGAAGGTCGTCGCTCCGGCGCCGCCGCGGCCGCCCAGCACCGCCACGAGCGCGCCCTGCTCGCGTCCCCCCTCCGCCGCGTCGGCGAAGCGGTCGGCCAGCCACCTCTCGGCGTCAGGCAGGAAGACGACCTGCTCACCGCCGACGCGCACGGCCGCCTCCCAGATGCCGGCGTCGTCGAGGTCCTGGCCGAGCACGACGACACCGGCACGACGTGGCAGCCGCAGCCGGGCCACCCCCGGCACGGCATCGACGCCGACGACGACGAACGGAGCGGTCGGCCAGGAGCGGCGGGCGGCGCCCGGGTCCGCAGCGACCTCGAGCTCCACGCCCACGGTGGCAGCCAGCCGGAGCAGGTCGTCGAGGACGTCGGGATCGGCGGTGACGGCCAAGGGGCGAGCGGTCAACGGGAGCCTCCGCGGGCGGCGCCGACCGGACGCGGCGCGAGGGGGCCACCCCACCTGCCGGCGGCCGCGGCGCCGTGTCCGGCCGGGTGGTCTGTGGACGACACGCCGGGAGCTGCCTGACCCCGGAGACGCGGACGACCCCCGCCGGGGGGGTGGCGGGGGTCGTCTCGCTGGATCCGACTCCGGGGGGGTTGAGCCGGACCCGTCTCAGGACCGCTGGGTACGCGAGTCGCCGGAGGATGTCCCCACCGTCGCGAGGCCGAAACCCCCGCGGTCCAGATTGCTCCGCGCCTACCCTGACCGGGTGAGTGCCAGAGCCCGGGCCGCGGCCTTCTTCGACCTCGACAAGACGGTCATCGCCAAGAGCAGCACGCTCGCCTTCAGCCGACCCTTCTACAAGGGCGGCCTGGTGAACAGGCGGGCTGTCCTCAAGAGCTCCTTCGCGCAGTTCGTCTACCTGCTCCAGGGCGCGGACGAGGACTCGATGGACAGGATGCGCGACTACCTCAAGACGCTCTGCGCCGGCTGGCCGGTGGAGACGGTGAACGCGATCGTCGCCGAGACCCTGCACGAGCTCATCGACCCGATGGTCTACGCCGAGGCGGTCGCGCTCTTCGACGAGCACCACGCCGCCGGCCGCGACGTCGTGCTGGTGAGCAGCAGCGGCGAGGAGGTCGTCGGCCCGATCGGGGAGATGCTCGGCGTCGACCACGTCATCGCGACCCGGATGGTCGTCGAGGACGGCAGGTACACCGGCGAGATCGCCTTCTACGCCTACGGCGAGAACAAGGCGGTCGCGATTCGCGAGATGGCCGAGGACCGCGGCTACGACCTCGCGCAGTGCTGGGCCTACAGCGACTCGTTCACCGACCGGCCGATGCTCGAGGCGGTCGGGAACCCGGTGGCCGTCAACCCCGACAAGGCGCTGCGCCGGTACGCCGCGGAGCAGGGCTGGCGGCTGCGCGAGTTCCGCCGCCCGGTGCGCGTGCGCAGCCGCATCCCGAGCCTGCCGCAGCCACCCGGGCCGCCGGTGGCGTACGCCGGCGCGGCGATGGCGGTGGGGGCGGTCGGACTGGCCTGGTGGGCGGGCCGACGCCGGTAGGCGCAGCAGGAAAAGCCGGTAGGCGCAACAGGAGCAGTCGCCGACCCGTCATGAAACCGCCTGAGAAACAAGTGCCTTCTGGGTCTTGCCTGATCCTGGAACCGGGCGTACAACAGGTGCACGGACCACCGCCAGCGGGCAGACGATGTTCTCCTCGACGGCGGTCCGTGCGCAGGAGCCAGGCACCCACGTGCGACCAGCCGCGAGAGGCACGTCGAGCAGTCCCAACGTTTCACCGGAAAGGACGAGCTCCCAGAGGGGACACACCGGGACCTGCTTGACGGACAACGTGCACGCTTTGATCACCTGACCCCCGCGCATGGCGACGGCGGCCCCCTTCGGAGGGCCGCCGTTCCGTCGTCCTAGGGGTTGGCCCCGCGCTTGATGGCCTCGCAGACGGCGAGCCCCTCACGGGCGCCGAGCGCGACCGCGCGTGCGCAGTGCACGACCCAGGTCGCCACGCCGTCCGGCCCGCCGGCGATGTAGGCCCGCAGCGCCTCGGGGTAGTCGTGGTGCATCTCGGCGTGCCCGACCTCCGGTGCCGACACCGCCTTCGGGTCGAGCCCCCGGTCGATGAGCACCAGCCGTGCGGCGGCGCGCGCCACCAGCCCGTCCGCGGTCCCGAACGGCCGCAGCGCCATGAGCTCGCCGTGCACGACCGCGGCCACCACCACGGCGGGCGCCGACGTGCCGCCGGTGAGCACGCGGGCCAGCCCGTCCAGGCGCGCCGCGACCTCCACCGGCTCGGGGGTAGGGCCCAGCCCCTGCGGGTCGTCGTACGCCGTCCCCGCCGACCGCGGGCGTCCCAGCGCGTCCGGGTCGGTGACCAGCTCCGAGGCCGCGAGGACGTGCAGCCGGGCCAGCGCCTGCCGCGGCGAGTGCCGCCAGGGGACGAGCAGCTGGCCGAGGTCGGCGTGCAGTCGGACCGCTCCCTCGACCACCCGCGCACCCCGCTCGTCCTTGCTCGGCAGGGTGACCGTGCCGCCGGCCATGAGCTGGCCGCGCAGCCGCTCCAGCTCGATGCCCGCGCCCTCGAGCTCGGCCGAGGCCCGCGCCCCGCGCAGCGCGGACTCCGCCGTCACCTCGGCGGAACCCCGTCGCAGGACGCGGTGCGAGAGCAGGGCGTCGACCGCGCTGCGCGCCTCGGCCACGGCGTCGGTCACCCCCGGCAGGTCGAGCAGCGGGGCGAGCAGGTCGGAGGCGGCCGTCGTCACGTGCGACAACGCTACGTGGGCCTATCGTCCGGCCCATGAGGGACGGCCTGCTCGTCGCAGCCGGGCTCGCGCTCGCGGTCGGCCTGCCGCTGCTCGTCCTGTGGTGGGCGCTGCGCGGCCGCCGGACCTTCGGCACCGTCGAGCAGCGCGCCACCTACGCCGCCCTGCACGAGGCGAGCCTGGCCGCACCGCCGCTGCGCCAGGGGCTCACCGCGACGTCGGCGGCCCGCAGCGCGACGCACCTGCGCGTACTGCTCGGCAGTCCCGCCGTCGCGGTCACCGACACCACCGACCTGCTCGCATGGGAGGGCGCGGGAGAGGTGCACGCCGCGGCGGCGATGGACGTGGCCGTGACAGCCCTGACCTCGGGACGGCCGTCGGTCCGCGGCGACCTCGTGTGCGGCGATCCCGACTGCCCGG
>SCTD01000321.1 GCA_004299215.1 Frankiales bacterium
CGCCAGCAGGTGGACCGACCCGGAGTTGTTGCGCAGCCGCACCCGGCCGTTGTTGCCGACGGGCACCGTCACCAGGTTGGCGCGGGTGACGCCGCGCACGAGGTTGAGGTTGGACACGACCGGCACCGTGCTCAGCACGACCGGGGTCGGGTAGACGCGGACGTCGGTCGCGGCTGAGGGCGCCACGCCGGTGACGTTGAGGACCACGGCGGTCGCGTCCGTCGGCACGCCGTTGGCGCCTGTGACGCGCAGGTCGACGACGCTGCTCGGGCCGACCGCGGCCTTGACAGCACCGATGCCCTCGCGGGTGTCCAGCAGCCGGACCGGGTCCACGGCGGTGTAGCGCGCGCCGCGCAGCGTCGGGATCGCGTAGCCCATGTCGGCGAGCATCCCCATCGCGATCTGGCCCACGTCGCTCATCGACTCGCCGGGCTCGATGAACGGCGTCATCAGGCCGTTCGGGTGCTCGCCCGGGTAGCTGTCCTCGTCGAGGTGCCCGTAGGACGTGCCCTCGAAGAAGTCGCGAGGTGCGTAGAGCCGGACCTTCGCGCCGCCGGCGGCCGTGCGGGCCAGCTGTCCGGCCCAGTAGAGCTGGTCGCCGGTGAGGGCCGTCTTGAGCTCCGGGCTGCCGTCGGGCAGCGAGAGGACCCGGGCGCCTCCGTTGCCGGCCTGCGCCGCCGTGGTCGCGTACGTGAAGGTGTCGTACGAGACGCCGCTGCGGACGTTCGCGTCCCCGTTGACGGCCCGGTCGCCGACGGTCGCCGTGCCGTCAGCGGCGACGGAGGCGGTGCCGACGAGCCCGAGCCCGTGGCCGATCTCGTGCAGCACGACGGTCTTGAAGTCGATCTGGTTCGCCGGAGGGTTGCCGTCGAGCCCGAAGTACAGGCCCGGGCTGCCGTCCGGGTTCTCCAGGCCGGGGTTGAAGTCGGCCAGCACGTCGGGCTCGCCCGGGAGGGCATCGGTGCCGCGCTTGGCGTTGGCGAGCGCGATCGGCTCGAAGACGTCGTCGTTGAGGCTCGTCGTGCCCATGGTGTTGCGACGGAAGTCGTACGGCCCCGCGCCGCCGAGCAGCGACGGGTCCGAGAAGACCCGCGCGGTCGCCTCGACCTCGATGGGCACCGCGGACTCGAGGGTGCGCTCCCAGATCGCCACGGCGGACTCGAACGCGGCCCTGGCGGGGTCCGGCCAGCTGCCGACGTAGGTCACGTTGATGGTGGACACCGCGCTCGCGGTGAGGTTCCCGCTGGCGACCGGGCCGGTGCCCTGCGCGGGCGCCGTCGTGCGCAGGCCTGCCCGCACCGGTGCTCGCCGGACCCAGCCCTTCGGCAGCGCCTCGAGATCGCTGCTCCCGTCCGTCACCGCGGCCCGCAGGCTGGCCGTGGCCCGCTTCAGCGAGTCGCTCGTCGCGGCGGCGGCCGGGGCCGCGCTCAGCCCGGTCCCGACGAGGGCGACGAGCAGGGCACCTGCGGGCAGCAGGAGGCGGGGAGGGCGAGCGGGCACGAGGGCTCCAGGGGGAGAGGGGGTGCAGGAGTCGGCGCATCCTCTCAGGTCGAGTCGCGTCCGGCGGGCGTACGGGAGGAATCGGGCGCGGATGTCGCCGGTAGCCTCGGCGCCGTGACCAAGCGACCGATCGTGCTCATGGCCGAGGACCTGGCGCCGTCCGTGCTGGCCGTGCTGGGAGACGGGTTCGAGGTGCGGCACGTCGACGGTGCCGACCGCTCCGCGCTGCTGCCTGCCCTGGCGGAGGCCGACGCCGTCCTCATCCGCAGCGCGACCCAGATCGACGCCGAGGCGCTCGCCGCCGCCCCTCGGCTGAAGGTCGTGGCCCGCGCCGGCATCGGCCTCGACAACGTCGACGTCGCGGCCGCCACGGCCCGCGGCGTCATGGTCGTCAACGCCCCGCAGAGCAACATCGTCAGCGCCGCCGAGCAGGCCGTGGCCCTGCTGCTGGCCTGCGCCCGCAACCTCGCCCCCGCGAACGCCGCGCTCAAGTCCGGCCGGTGGGAGCGCAGCCGGTGGACGGGTGTCGAGGTGGCCGACAAGGTCGTCGGGGTCGTCGGGCTCGGCCGCATCGGCGTGCTGTTCGCCCAGCGCATGTCGGCGTTCGGCACCTCGCTGATCGCCTACGACCCGTACGTCTCCCCGGCCCGGGCCGCTCAGATCGGCGTCCGCCTGGTGAGCCTCGAGGAGCTGCTGCGGGAGAGCGACTTCATCTCGATCCACCTGCCCAAGACGCCGGAGACGGTCGGGCTGATCGGCGAGAAGGAGCTCGCGCTGTGCAAGCCCACGGTGCGGATCGTCAACGCCGCTCGCGGCGGCCTGCTCGACGAGAACGCCCTCGCGAAGGCCCTGGAGGCGGGCACGGTCGCGGGCGCCGGTCTGGACGTCTTCTCCAGCGAGCCGTGCACCGACTCACCGCTGTTCGCGTTCGACTCCGTCGTGGTCGCGCCGCACCTGGGTGCCTCCACCGTGGAGGCGCAGGACAAGGCCGGCATCGCCGTCGCGCGCTCGGTGCGGCTGGCGCTCGAGGGCGACTTCGTCCCGGACGCCGTCAACGTGCAGGCCGCCGGCGCGGTCCCGGAGGAGATCCGGCCGGCGCTGCCGCTGGTCGAGAAGCTCGGCCGGGTCTTCACCGCGCTGGCCGGTGGCGTGGCCGCCAGCCTGGAGGTCGAGGTTCGCGGCGAGATCGCGGAGCTCGACGTCTCCGTGCTGCAGCTCGCCGCGCTCAAGGGCGTCTTCGAGGACGTCATCGAGGAGCAGGTGACGTTCGTCAACGCGCCCACCCTCGCGACCGAGCGCGGACTGGAGGTCTCGCTCGCCACCTCCCCGGAGAGCACCGACTACCGCAACGTGGTCCGCGTCCACGGCGTGCTGCCGACAGGGGAGACGGTGTCGGTCTCCGGCACCCTGACCGGGCCCCGCCAGGTCGAGAAGCTCGTCGAGGTCGACGGCTTCGACGTCGAGCTGGTGGCCGAGAAGCACGTGCTGCTCTTCAAGTACCACGACCAGCCCGGCATCGTCGGCATCGTCGGTGCACGGCTCGGGGACGCCGGCATCAACATCGCGGGCGCCCAGGTCGCCCGTCAGGAGGAGGGCGGTCACGCCCTGATGGCCCTCACCGTCGACAGCGCCGTCCCGCCCGAGGTGCTGGAGCAGCTGTCCGCCGAGATCGGCGCGCACAGCGTCCGGTCCGTCGATCTCTCGTGACGTCCTTCGTCGGTGCCGACGGCACCCGACTGGCCTACTCCGAGGTCGGCAGCGGGCCGCGGCTGGTCTGCCTGCCCGGCGGGCCCGGTCGCGCGAGCGCCTACCTCGAGGACCTCGGCGGTCTGGCCGGCGACCGGACCCTGGTCCTGCTCGACACCCGCGCCACCGGTCACAGCGAGGTCCCGGCCGATCCCTCCACGCTGCGCTTCGACCGGCTGGCCGACGACGTCGAGGCGCTCCGGGAGCACCTCGGTGAGGACGCGCTCGACGTGCTGGGGCACTCTGCCGGCTGCCTGGTCGCCCAGGCCTGGGCTGCGGCGCACCCGTCGCGCGTGCGGTCCCTCGTGCTGGTGACCCCGAGCGACCGGCTGCAGGGCGGGTCGCGCGAGGACGTGGCGGCGATCAGGGCGTCCCGGTCCGACGAGCCCTGGTACGCCGAGGCCGCCGAGGCCCAGGACGCCCTGTCGTACGCAGGCCCTGCGCAGCAGCAGGCGCTGGTCCGCGCGACCCGACCGTTCTTCTACGGCCGCTGGGACGAGCGCACCCGGGCCCACGCCGCCACGGCGGACACCCAGAGCAGCAAGCGGGCCGAGCTCGGCTTCGGCGCCGGCGCCGAGCAGGTGGACGTCGCCGCGATGCTGGCCGCGCTCGCGGGGCTCGACGTCCCGGTGCTCGTGGTCGGGGGCGAGCGTGACGCGCTCACCGGGGTCGCGTCGGTGTCGACCGTGGCGGCGAGCTTCCCGCGGGCCGAGACCGTCCTGCTGCCGCGGGCCGGCCACTTCCCCTGGGTCGACGAGCCCGAGGCCTTCCGCGCCGCCGTCGCCGCCTTCCTCGCCTGACAGGGCGCGCCCTTCCGGCCGCGTCGTGATCTTGCGATGCAGCGTCTGGCACGCAACGCGCCGGCGTGTCGGGTGCCAGACGCTCCCTGTGTTGATCATCGGGGCGCCCGGGGCTTCGCGGTACGCTGCTGTCGTGACGCTGAGCGGACTCCTCCTTATGCGCCGCGGCGGGGCCCTCTCCTAAGGCCGGCCCCCTGCCGCGGGATCGAGCGCTGGCCGCCTTCCGCACGCCCTCAGGGAGCCCTGCATGACCCGCCAGACCCCCAGTCGCATGCCGTTCCAGCGCTACACCGCCTTCGCCCCGGTCGACCTGCCGGACCGCACCTGGCCCTCCCGCACCATCGACGTCGCCCCGCAGTGGTGCAGCGTCGACCTGCGCGACGGCAACCAGGCGCTCATCGACCCGATGGACGCCGACCGCAAGCTCCGCATGTTCACGCTGCTCGTGGCCATGGGCTACAAGGAGATCGAGGTCGGCTTCCCCGCCGCGAGCGCGACCGACTTCGACTTCATCCGGGCGCTCGTCGAGCAGGACCTCGTGCCCGAGGACGTCACCATCCAGGTGCTCACCCAGGCGCGGGAGGAGCTCATCGAGCGCACGGTGCAGTCGCTCGTCGGCTTCCGCGGCACCGCGCTGATCCACCTCTACAACTCGACGTCGACGCTGCAGCGCCGGGTCGTCTTCGGCCTCGACAGGGACGGCATCAAGGACATCGCCGTGCGCGGCGCGCAGTGGTGCCAGAAGTACGCGAACGAGCTGCTCGACGCGACCACCGTCCGCTGGCAGTACAGCCCGGAGTCCTTCACCGGCACCGAGCTCGACTACGCGCTCGAGGTCTGCGAGGCGGTGATGGACGTCTGGCAGCCCACCCCGGAGAACCCGGTCGTGCTGAACCTGCCTGCCACCGTGGAGATGTCGACCCCGAACATCTACGCCGACCAGGTCGAGTGGTTCTCCCGCCACCTGGGCCACCGGCGGTCCAGCGTGATCCTCAGCCTGCACCCGCACAACGACCGCGGCACCGCCGTCGCGGCCGCCGAGCAGGGCGTGATGGCCGGCGCGGACCGCGTCGAAGGGTGCCTGTTCGGCAACGGCGAGCGCACCGGCAACGTCTGCCTGGTGACCCTCGGGCTCAACCTCTTCAGCCAGGGCGTCGACCCGCAGATCGACTTCGGCGACATCGACGAGATCCGCCGCACGGTCGAGCACTGCAACCAGCTGCCCGTGCACCCGCGCCACCCCTACGCCGGCGACCTCGTCTACACCGCCTTCTCCGGCAGCCACCAGGACGCCATCAAGAAGGGCTTCGAGGCGCTCGAGAAGGACGCGGCGCAGGCCGGCGTGCCGGTCGAGGGCTTCACCTGGGGGGTCCCGTACCTCCCGATTGACCCGCACGACGTCGGCCGGTCGTACGAAGCCGTCATCCGCGTCAACAGCCAGTCCGGCAAGGGCGGTGTCGCCTACGTGCTCAAGAACGAGCACCACCTCGACCTGCCGCGGCGCATGCAGATCGAGTTCTCGCGGGTCGTCCAGGAGATCGCCGACGATGCCGGCGGGGAGATCTCGGGCAGCCGGATCTGGGAGCTCTTCACGCAGACCTACCTGCAGCACGAGGAGCCGCTGCAGCTGGTGTCCTTCACCTCCGCCACCGGCGACGCGGACCGGATCGAGGCCGTCGTGCAGTGGCAGGGCGAGACCCGCACCATCCGCGGCGAGGGCAACGGACCGATCGCGGCCTTCGTCCACGCGCTCACCGAGCTCGACCTCGACGCCCGCGTGCTCGACTACGCCGAGCACGCGACAGGTGCGGGAGAGGAGGCGCAGGCCGCGTCCTACCTCGAGGTGGCCGTCGCCGGACGCGTGCTGTGGGGCTGCGGTGTGCACCCGAGCATCGTCACCAGCTCGCTGCGCGCCATCGTCAGCGCCGTCAACCGCGTCTCATAGCGTGGGACGACCGTCTCACGGCGGCTAGTCTCGCCCCATGAGCACGCGGCTGGCGGTCATCCCCGGGGACGGCATCGGACCGGAGGTGGTCGCCGAGGGGCTGAAGGTCCTCGACGCCGTCCTGCCCGGCGTCGAGACCACGTCCTACGACCTGGGCGCCGCCGGGTACGCGCGCACCGGTGAGGCGCTGCCGGGCAGCGTGCTCGAGGAGCTGCGCGGCCACGACGCCATCCTGCTCGGCGCCATCGGCGACCCCTCGGTGCCGCCGGGCGTGCTCGAGCGCGGACTGCTGCTGACGCTGCGCTTCGCGCTGGACCACCACGTGAACCTGCGGCCCGTGCGGCTCTTCCCCGGCGTGACCAGTCCTGTGGGGGACAAGGCCATCGACATGGTGGTGGTCCGCGAGGGGACCGAGGGGCCGTACGTCGGCAACGGCGGCCGGCTCCGGGTCGGCACACCGCACGAGGTCGCGACCGAGACCAGCCTGAACACGGCGTACGGCGTGGAGCGCGTCGTGCGGGACGCCTTCGCCCGCGCGCAGCAGCGCGAGCGCAGGCACCTGACGCTGGTGCACAAGACCAACGTCCTCGTGCACGCCGGGGGGCTCTGGAAGCGCGTCGTCGACGAGGTGGCCGCGGAGTTCCCCGACGTCACGACCGACTACCAGCACGTCGACGCCGCCGCGATGTTCTTCGTGACGCAGCCCGAGCGCTTCGACGTCGTCGTCACCGACAACCTGTTCGGCGACATCCTCACCGACATCGGCGCGGCCATCGGCGGCGGCATCGGACTGGCCGCGAGCGGCAACATCGACGCGACCCGGACCCACCCCTCGATGTTCGAGCCGGTGCACGGCAGCGCGCCGGACATCGCCGGTCAGGGCGTGGCCGACCCGACGGCGACGGTGCTGTCCGTGGCGCTGCTGCTCGATCACCTCGGTCACGCCGAGCAGGCCCGCCGGGTCGAGGCCGCCGTCGCCGAGGACCTGCGCACCCGTGGCACCGAGCCGCGGAGCACGACGGCCGTCGGCGACGCGATCTGCTCCCGCCTCGGCTGAACCGGTCGGACGGGTCCGCCGAACGCCGTGCAGCAGCCCGCAGAGCGCGGGCCCGAGCGCGGAAGGACTCCCATGAGCATCGGAACCACCTCCACCGGCAGCCGGACCCTGATCCAGACCGCCGCCCTCCTCGTCGGCGCGACCTTCGTCCTGGTGGGCCTGCTGGGCTTCGTGCCCGGCATCACGACGAGCTTCGACGAGCTCTCGTTCGCCAGCAACGACTCGGGTGCGGAGCTGCTCGGCATCTTCCAGGTGTCGGTGCTGCACAACCTCGTGCACCTGCTCTTCGGCGTCGTCGGCCTCGTGATGGCCAAGAGCGTCTCCGGCGCGAAGCTCTTCCTCGTGGGCGGGGGCGCGGTCTACGTCGTGCTGTTCGTCTACGGCCTGGTCATCGACCTCGGCAGCGCGGCCAACTTCGTGCCGGTCAACGAGGCCGACAACTACCTGCACCTGGTGCTCGGTGTCGCGATGATCGGGCTGGGCAGCGTGCTCGGCAAGAAGGGCGCCCGGGTCTGATCATCCGGCCAGCCGCCCGCGCCACCCCCTCGGATACCGTCGGGGTGGCGCGGGCGGTTCCTCGTCCGCCGCCGGAGACGAGGAGACGAGAACCATGACGGCGACAGCGCGCACCGCGACGGGCATCGAGGTGGTGCCGAGCAGCTCCCCGCGCAGCGACGCGGAGCGCGAGGCGCTCATGGCCGATCCCGGCTTCGGCCGGGTGCACACCGACCACATGGTCACCGTGCGGTGGACCCAGGATGAGGGCTGGCACGACGCCCGGCTGGGGGCCTACGAGCCGCTGCAGCTGGATCCGTCGGCGATGGTGCTGCACTACGGGCAGGCGATCTTCGAGGGGCTGAAGGCCTACCGCCAGCCTGACGGTGGGGTGGCCGTGTTCCGGCCGGAGGAGAACGCCAAGCGGTTCAACCGTTCGGCGGTGCGGCTGGCGATGCCGGAGCTGCCCGTCGAGCTGTTCCTGGACGCTGTCGACACCCTTGTCGAGACCGACCGCGCGTGGGTGCCGACCGCCGACGGCCAGAGCCTCTACCTGCGCCCGTTCATGATCGCCACCGAGGCGCAGGTCGGGATGCGGCCGGCGTTGGAGTACCTGTTCCTGCTGATCGCGTTCCCGGTGACGCCGTTCTTCTCCGGTGAGGTCAAGCCGGTGACGGTGTGGTTGTCGGATGAGTACGTGCGGGCGGCTGTGGGCGGGACGGGTGAGGCCAAGTGCGCCGGGAACTACGCCGGGAGTCTGCTGGCGCAGCGGCAGGCGGCGGACAAGGGCTGTGACCAGGTGGTCTGGCTGGATGCTGTCGAGCGGCGCTGGGTGGAGGAGATGGGCGGGATGAACCTGTTCTTCGTCCTGGACGGCGGGACGCGGCTGATGACGCCGGCGTTGACCGGGACGTTGCTGCCGGGGGTGGTGCGGGACTCGTTGCTGCAGCTGGCGCCCGAGCTGGGTCTGACGGTCGAGGAGGGTCGGATCTCGGTCGATGAGTGGCGC
>SCTD01000322.1 GCA_004299215.1 Frankiales bacterium
GGCACGACGATCGTGCTCGTCAACGCCGCCGCGTTCCTGCTGGTGCTCGCCGCCACCCGGGGTCGCGCGCTGCGCCGGGCCGCCGGTCTCGACGACCACACCGACCTGCCGACCCCCGCACCGCTGGCCGGCGCAGCGCGCTGACAGGATCGGCCGCATGGCTGCCACTCCCCGGCTCTCGCCCGGCGACCCCGCTCCCGACTTCACCCTGCCCGACGCCGACGGCTCGCCGGTGTCGCTGAAGGACCTCCGCGGGCGCAAGGTCGTGCTCTACGCCTACCCGGCGGCGTCGACCCCCGGCTGCACCACGCAGGCCTGCGACTTCCGCGACAGCCTGGCCTCGCTCCAGAGCGCGGGGTACGACGTCGTCGGCCTGTCGCCGGACAAGCCGGCGAAGCTCGCCGCCTTCCGCGACGCCGAGGGGCTGACCTTCCCGCTGCTGTCGGACCCGGCCAAGGAGGTGCTGACGGCCTACGGCGCCTACGGCGAGAAGAGCCTCTACGGCAAGACCGTCGTCGGGGTCATCCGGTCGACGTTCGTCATCGACGAGACCGGCACCGTGACCGCTGCGTCGTACGCCGTGAAGGCCAAGGGGCACGTCGCCAAGCTGCGTCGCGACCTCGGCATCGACTAGCGCTCGACCAGGTGCACGGCCGGGCTCTTGACGACGGCCTGCACGCGCAGCCCCGGCCGGAGCTCGAGCTCGGCGGCGGCGGGCCGCGTGACGTAGGCCGCGAGGTGGAAGCCGGCGTCGAGGTCGACCCGCAGCAGCGGCCCCTCGTCCGTCACGGCCGTGACGGTGCTCTCGAGCCGGTTGCGCGCGCTGCCGGAGCGGGCCGCGTCCGCCGGCTCCAGCGCGACGTCCTCGGCGCGGATGCAGACCAGGACGTCGCCGACCTGGCCGCGGTCGACGGCGTGGACGTCGGTCTCGCCGATCGTGACCGTGAGCAGTCCGTCGGCGCCCCCGGCCACCCGGCCGGCGACGGCGGTCTCCACCCCGACGACTGCCGCGACCGCGGCGTCTACGGGTCGCTCGAAGACGTCCTGCGGGGAGCCTGTCTGCCGGACGGTGCCGTCCACGAGGACCACGACCCGGTCGGCGAGCGCGAGCGCCTCGGTGCGGTCGTGCGTGACGAGCAACGTGGGTACGCCCGCGCGCACCAGGGCGTGCCGCAGGTCGGAGCGCAGCCGCGCCCGTGTCGGGGCGTCGAGGGCCGAGAGCGGCTCGTCGAGCAGCAGCAGCCGCGGCCCGGGGGCGAGGGCGCGGGCCAGCGCGACCCGCTGAGCCTCGCCGCCGGACAGCTCGGTCGTACGCCGCCCGGCCAGGTGCGCGGCGCCGGCGAGGACCAGCGCCTCGCGCACCCGGCCGGGGCGCTCGGCCCGACCCACGCCGCTGAGGCCGTACGCCACGTTGGCGTCGACGTCGAGGTGCGGGAAGAGCGCGGCGTCCTGGGAGAGGTAACCCACCCCGCGGGCCCGTGCCGGGACGAAGGCGCCTTCCCCGTCCCAGGTCTCGGCGCCGAAGCGGATGTGGCCGGCGGTGCGCTCGAGCCCCGCGACGGCGCGCAGCACCGTCGTCTTGCCGGCGCCGGAGGGACCGAGCACCGCGGTCACGCCGTCGTCCGGGACGGTGAACGCCGCGTCCACGACATGCCGCCGCACGTGCACGTCCAGCGTCATGACGGCAGCCAGCTGCGGGTGCGGTTGCGCTGCAGGGCGTAGGTCGTGGTGAGGACGACGAGTGAGAAGGCCAGCAGCACGAGGCTGGTCCGGGCAGCCTCGCCGTAGTCGAAGGCCTGCACGGAGTCGTAGACCGCGATGGAGGCGGTGCGCGTCTCGCCGGGGATGCTCCCGCCGACCATGAGCACGACACCGAACTCGCCGACGGTGTGCGCGAAGGTCAGCACCGCGGCGGTCGCGAGGCCGGCGCGGGAGAGCGGCAGCACCACGTGCGCGAGCGTCGCGATGCGGCCGCGACCGAGGACGGCGCTGGCCTCGAGCAGTCGGCTGTCCACGGCGGCGAAGGCCACCAGCAGCGGCTGCACCGCGAACGGCAGGCTGTAGAGCACCGACGCCACGAGCAGCCCGGTGAAGCTGAAGGCCAATGTGCTCCCGGTGAGGTCCTCCCACGCGCGCCCGAGCGGCGAGCGCGCGCCGAGGGCGACGAGCAGGTAGTAGCCCATCACGGTCGGCGGCAGCACCAGTGGCAGCGCGACGACGGCCTCGACGACGACCGCCCAGCGGCGTCGGGTGGAGGTGAGCCAGGACGCCAGCGGGACGGCGATCAGGAGCAGGAGCACCGTCGTCGCCGCCGCGAGCCGGGCGCTCAGCAGCAGCGCCTCGCCGTCCACCTCAGCGCTCCGGGAGGTCGAAGCCGAAGCGCTGCAGCAGGTCCCGGCCGGGGGCGCCCGTGAGCGCGTCGCGGACCGACCTCGCGGCGTCCCTGTCCCGGGCTCGGCGGAGGACGACGCCGGCCTGGTCGAGATCGCCGGTGGACGGCAGGTCCGCCCACCGGCCGACGTCGCTGAGCGCCTCCGACAGCACGGCCGACTTCGCCACGAGGCCCACGTCGGCGCCGCCGCTCGCCACGAAGTCGGCTGCCTGGGCGACGTTCTCGCCCAGCACCAGCTTCGGACGCGCGTCGCTCTCGACCCCCGCGGCGCGCATCGCGGCGACGGCGGCGCGGCCGTACGGCGCGTGCTCGGGGTTCGCGATCGCCACGTTGCGCACCCGGCTGTCCGCGAGCAGGCCGAGCCCGTCTGCCGGGTCGAGCGGGCTGCCGTCAGGCACCCAGAGCACCAGTCTCCCTTCGGCGTACGGGAAGACGTCCACGGCGTCGGCCAGTCCGCGGTCGACGAGCTCCCGCGGGTAGGTGGCGTCGGCGGAGAGGTAGAGGTCGTAGGGCGCGCCGTTCACGAGCTGCTGCAGGAAGGTCCCCGAGCTGCCGTAGGTCACCTGCAGCTCGACGCCGTCGACCTCGAGCAGGTCGAGCACCGGCTGCAGGTCGCTGGCGGCGGCGACCCGGACGAGGGCGGTCTGCGGGTCACTGCCGCCGCAGCCGGGAATCAGCGCAAGAGCGACAGCCAGCCCCACGGCCCACGGGCGCCGGCCCGGCCATCGAGTCACGGCCCGGCCTCCACCACCACGTTGGTCGACTTCACGACGGCTGTCGCACGCACCCCCGGCTCGAGCCCGAGCTCGTCCGCAGCCTCGCGGCTCATCAGGCTGACCAGCCGATAGGGGCCGGCCTGCAGCTCGACCTGCGCCATGACGCCGTCCTTGACGACGCGGGTGACGATCCCGCGCAGCCGGTTGCGCGCGCTGCCGTGGTTCGGGCGGACGTCGCCTGCGGCCCTGGCGGCGACCTCGGCCATGTCCTGCGCCAGCGCCGCCAGGTCGGCTCCCTCGACGACCTGCCGGCCGGCGCTGTCCCTGCTCGTCGCCAGCCGCCCGCTCTCGGCCCACCGGCGCACGGTGTCGTCGCTGACCCCGAGCAGCTGGGCCGCCTCGCGCATCCTCATCTGCGGCATGCCGGCGATGCTATCGCCGCATCTGCGGAGCCAATGGGGATGGCTGCCGTTCGCTCACGTGCCGCGGACGGCATCGGAAGGACGCGTCGCACCCCGCCGGTGCCACTGCCCACCCCCGTTGCGCGGTGACTGTCCGACGTGGCCGTCCACCCCCAGTGCCTGACGACCGGATCGGACAGTCACCGCGCAACCAGCACCGACACCTGGGTGGCCAACCTGACCGGCCGACCTGACTGGCCGCGCGCCCGACGCCCGGCACGCTCCGACACCGGCGCCCGCTCCTGCGATGCTGGGCAGGAGGGGCCGTAGCCCAACTGGCAGGAGGCACACGGTTTAGGTCCGTGACAGTGCGAGTTCGAATCTCGCCGGCCCTACGACGGACGCGCTCTCCGTGATCATCCGCAGGATCCCCGTCCTAGGACGCCCGCTCGGCGGCTGTCGACGGTGATGCTGCGGATGATCAACGGGGTGCCCCGGCTAGCCTCCACCCCCATGACACGCGTGGTCGTCACCGGCGGGGCCGGCTTCCTGGGCTCGCACCTGTGCGAGCAGCTGCTGGCGGACGGGTGCGAGGTCATCGCGCTCGACAACTTCCTCACCGGCACCCCGGCGAACGTCGAGCACCTGATGGAGCACGACGGCTTCCGGCTGATCAAGACCGACGTGACGGAGTACGTCCACGTCCCCGGGCCGGTCGACCAGGTGCTGCACTTCGCCAGCCCGGCCAGCCCGATCGACTACCTGCTGCTGCCGATCGAGACCATGAAGGTCGGCTCGATCGGGACGCTGCACGCGCTCGGCCTGGCCAAGGAGAAGGGCGCCCGGTTCCTGCTCGCCAGCACGAGTGAGACCTACGGCGACCCGCAGGTCCACCCGCAGCCCGAGACCTACTGGGGCCACGTCAACCCGGTGGGTCCGCGCGGGGTCTACGACGAGGCGAAGCGGTTCGCCGAGGCGCTGACCATGGCCTACCGGCGCACCCACGACGTCGACACCGCGATCGTGCGCATCTTCAACACCCACGGACCCCGGATGCGCCCGAACGACGGCCGCGCCATCCCCGCCTTCGCCAGCCAGGCGCTCACCGGTCGGCCGATCACCGTCGCCGGGGACGGCTCCCAGACCCGCAGCATCATCTACGTCGACGACCTCATCGCGGGCATCCTCACGCTGCTCCGCTCCGACCTCGCGGGGCCGGTCAACATCGGCAACCCGCACGAGACGTCGGTCCTCCACCTCGCCGAGACGATCAAGCGACTCACCCGGAGCGACAGCGAGATCGTCTTCA
>SCTD01000323.1 GCA_004299215.1 Frankiales bacterium
TTCTCGGTCATGCGCTCGTTCCGCCGGGACCCGTCCGTGGCGGAGAGGAAGCTGGCGCCGGGCACCTGGCGGCGCATCGCCCGCTTCGCCGCGCCCTACCGGCGCGACCTGCTGGCCTTCCTCGTCGTCATCGTCGTCACGTCCGTCTCGGCGGTGGCGAACCCGCTCGTGTTCAAGAAGATCATCGACGACGGCATCGGCACCAACCCGCCCGAGTCGGGCCGGCCGAGCCTGGTCATCACCTTGGCGCTCGTCGTGGTCGGACTGGCGCTGCTGGAGGCCGTGCTGTCGATCGTGCAGCGCTGGTACTCCGCGCGCATCGGCGAGGGGCTCATCTACGACATGCGCGCCGCGGTCTACGCGCACGTGCAGCGGATGCCGATCGCCTTCTTCACGCGCACCCAGACCGGGGCACTGATCACGCGGCTCAACAACGACGTGCTCGGGGCGCAGCAGGCGTTCACGGGGACGCTGTCGCAGGTCGTCAGCAACGTCATCGGGGTCACGCTGACCCTGGTCGCGATGCTGGTCCTGTCCTGGCAGATCACCCTGATGTCCCTGGTGCTGCTGCCGGTCTTCGTCATCCCGGCGCGCATCATCGGGACCCGGCTCCAGGACCTGACCCGCGAGAGCTACGCGCTCAACGCGCAGATGAACAACACCATGACCGAGCGCTTCAACGTCTCGGGAGCCCTGCTGGTCAAGCTGTTCGGACGCGCCGACCGCGAGGACGAGGCGTTCCGCGACAAGGCCGGCCGGGTGCGCGACATCGGCGTGACCTCGGCGATGTACGGCCGCGTGTTCTTCGCCTCCCTCACCCTCGTCGCCTCGCTCGCGACGGCGCTCGTCTACGGCTTCGGCGGCGTGCTGGCCGCGAACGGCGAGCTCGGCGTGGGCACCCTCGTGGCGCTGGCCGCCTACCTCACCCGGCTCTACGGGCCGCTGACCGCGCTGTCCAACGTCCGGGTCGACGTCATGACGGCGCTGGTCTCCTTCGAGCGGGTCTTCGAGGTGCTCGACCTCGAGCCGATGGTGCAGGAGAAGCCGGGCGCCGCCCTGGTGCCGCGGACCACCAGCGCCGTCGAGTTCGACGACGTCGTCTTCGGCTACCCCACGGCCGAGCAGGTCTCGCTGGCCTCGCTGGAGTCGGTCGCGGTGCTGGACCAGACGCCCTCGTCGACGGTCCTGAAGGGGGTCAGCTTCCGCGCCGAGCCCGGCCAGCTGGTCGCCCTGGTGGGTCCGTCGGGTGCCGGCAAGACGACGATCAGCTCGCTGGTCACGCGGATGTACGACGTCGACTCCGGCGCGGTGCGCATCGGTGGCCAGGACGTGCGGGACGTGACGCTGCAGTCGCTGCGCGACGCGGTCGGCGTCGTGACCCAGGACGCTCACATGTTCCACGACACGATCCGGGCGAACCTCCTCTACGCGAAGCCCACCGCCACCGACGCCGAGCTGGAGGCCGCGCTCGACGCCGCGCAGGTCGGTGCGCTCGTGCACGCCCTGCCGGACGGCCTGGACACCGTCGTCGGCGATCGCGGCCACCGGCTGTCCGGCGGGGAGAAGCAGCGGATGGCCATCGCCAGGCTGCTGCTGAAGGCACCCGGGATCGTGGTGCTCGACGAGGCGACAGCGCACCTCGACAGCGAGTCCGAGGCCGCGGTCCAGCGTGCGCTGTCCACCGCGCTGCAGGGACGGACGTCCCTCGTCATCGCGCACCGGCTGTCCACGGTCCGCGAGGCCGACCAGATCCTCGTCATCGAGGACGGCCGGATCGTGGAGCGAGGGCGGCACGACGAGCTGCTCGAGCGCGGCGGGCTCTACACCGAGCTCTACCGCCGGCAGTTCGCCGCGCAGGAGCCGGAGCCGGCGCTCGACGCAGGCGCGCAGCGCTAGCCTGCGCCGCCGGCGTTCTTGCCGCCCGTACCGCCCATCTCGCCGCCGTCGGTCATCTCGTCC
>SCTD01000324.1 GCA_004299215.1 Frankiales bacterium
CTCCGGTTTTCGTGCCCGCTCCTGCAGCCCGGCTTCCGGCCCACTCACCTGGACGGCGCCGCTGCCGAGCACCGTCGACGCGACGCCGTAGAAGACCGATGCCTGGTGCAGCTGGACGAAGTCGTAGGCGTCCTGCCAGTGGCCGCCTGCCGCCTGGCGTCGATCGACGATCGTGACGTGGACGTCCGCGGAGTCGATGAGGGCATCGGTGAAGGCCATCCCCATCGCGCCTGCTCCGATGACGAGGTAGTCCGTGGTCAACGATCGGGTCACCATCGCCGCCCTCCCCCGCACGACAACGCCACCGGACGAGCGGGCGCTCCGCGGTGAAAGACTGACCCGTCGTCGTCACGAGCACAAGCCTCGGGGACTCAGCGGTCAGCCGTGCACAGGCAGCGACGCTCTACTCAGCAGCGCAGATCTGCGCTACTTTTTAGCGCATGATCGTGAACCCCTTCCGCTACAGCGCACCTGTCGGCGGCGACGACCTGGTCGGTCGCGGCGCCGAGCTCGAGCTGCTGCAGCGGACGGCCGAGGAGGGCAACAACAGCCGGCTGGTCGCTCCTCGCCGCTTCGGGAAGACAAGCCTGCTGCGACAGCTGGTCAGCGAGGCTCGGTCGGACGGCTGGGAGGCGGTGTACGTCGACTTCTTCGGCGTCCTCACGCTCGCCGACGTCGCCGCCCGCATCGAGCGCGCCTACCGGCGCGACCTCTCCGGGGTGGCAGGGCGCTGGTTCGACGGCGTCCGGCGCACGCTGCAGTCGGTGGAGGTGGGCGCCGGTCCGATCAGCGCGGGGGTGTCGCTCCGCCCGGGCGCCGCCGCGCTGCAGGACCGTCTCGACCTGCCGCGCCGGCTGCACGAGCGGCATGGTCGGCGCACGCTGGTGGTCTTCGACGAGTTCCAGAGCGTGCTCGCCACCCAGGACGAGGTGGATGCGCTCATCCGCGCCGAGATCCAGCACCACGGCGACGCTGCGAGCTACGTCTTCGCCGGCTCGCACGTCGGCATGATGCGCGAGCTGTTCGGTGACCGACGCCGCGCCTTCTACGCCCAGGCCCGCGAGCTGGAGCTGCCCCGGCTCGACCCGGAGGCCGCGGCCAACTTCGTCGTACGACGCTTCACCGACACCTCACGCGATCCCGGAACCGCGCTGGCGCCGCTGCTGGAGCTCGCCGACGGGCATCCGCAGCGGACAGTGCTGCTGGCGCACGGGTTGTGGGAGCTCACGCCCGCCGGGACGGCTGCCGACGAGGCGACCTTCGCCGAGGCGCTGACCCAGGTGATGACCGAGCAGCTGCGCGAGTTCGAGGGCACGTGGACCACCTTGGCCGTCGGGCAGCGTCGCGTGCTGACCCGCATCGCCGAGGGCGTCTCCGGCCTGTACGCCGGCGACGCACCGGGAGGCCGCAGCGGCTCGAACCGCACCGCCGTACGCGCCCTGGCCGACCGCGGCGAAGTCGTCCCGGAGCGCACGGCCCGCAGCGGCTACCGCGTGGTCGACCCGCTGCTCGCGCTCTGGCTGCGCTCCGGAAGACCGCAGACCTGGCCGGCGGAGTAGGCAGACGGAACGAGGGGCCGAGCTCGGCTCGACCCCTCGTTCATCCTGCGTCGATCAGCTGCAACCGCTGGTGCTCCCGCACCCCTCGCACACATAGCAGCTGCCCGCCGGCCGCATCTTCGTCCCGCAGGTCATGCAGAGGGGAGCGTCCGCCCCGATCCCCTGCATCGCCTCGAGCAGCTCGGTAGACGAGCCGACCTCCGCCGGCGCCGGAGCGACAGCAGCGACCGGAGCAGGAGCCGCCGACGACACCGGCACCCCCTGCGCCAGCCCCTCGACGTCGACCTCCGACGGCGAGTCCGACGACCCGCCGTAGGAGCCGGTCGCGACGGCCGCCGCGCGCTCCTCGGCGCTGAAGATGCCGAGCTCGGTGCGCTTCTCCAGCGGCAGGTAGTCGAGCGCCAGCCGGCGGAAGAGGTAGTCCATCACCGACTGGGCGATGCGGATGTCGGCGTCGTCGGTCATGCCGGCCGGGTCGAACCGCATGTTGATGTACTTGGAGACGAACGCCTCCAGCGGCACGCCGTACTGCAGGCCGATCGAGATCGACACCGAGAAGGCGTCCATGACACCGGCCAGGGTCGAGCCCTGCTTCGACATCTTGATGAAGACCTCGCCGAGGGTGCCGTCGTCGTACTCGCCGGCGGTCATGTAGCCCTCGGCACCCGCGACGGAGAACGACACCGTCTGCGAGCGGCGCTTCTTCGACAGGCGACGGCGGGTCGGCCGGTAGGCGATGACGACGTCGTCGCCGTCGGCCTTCTTCTCGCTGTCCTTCTTGCTCTGCAGCGGCTGGCCGACCTTGCTGTTGTTGCGGTAGATCGCCAGCGCCTTCAGGCCGAGCTTCCAACCCTGGAAGTAGACGTCCGCGACGTCGTCGACCGACGCCTCCGCAGGGAGATTTACCGTCTTGCTCAACGCCCCGCTCACGAACGGCTGGATCGCCGCCATCATCTTCACGTGGCCCATCGGGCCGATGGACCGCTCGCCCATCGCGCAGTCGAAGACGCTGTAGTGCTCGAGCTTCAGCCCGGGCGCGTCCACGACGTTGCCGTGGTTGGCGATGTGCTCGACGATCGCCTCGATCGACTCCTCCTGGTAGCCCAGGGCACGCAGCGCGCGCGGCACCGTCTGGTTGACGATCTGCATCGAGCCGCCGCCGACCAGCTTCTTGAACTTCACCAGCGCCAGGTCGGGCTCCAGACCCGTCGTGTCGCAGTCCATCATCAGACCGATCGTGCCGGTCGGGGCGATGACGGAGGCCTGCGCGTTGCGGTAGCCGTTGCGCTCGCCGATCGCCAGGCACTCCTGCCATGCCTTGGTCGCCTCGTGCAGGATCCGCGCGTCGTCGGCACCGACCGGGCGGACGCTGTCGTTCGCGGCGGCGTGCTTGCGCATGACCCGCTTGTGGCCGTCGGCGTTGCGGGCGTAGCCGTCGTACGGCCCGACCATGCCGGCCAGCTCGGCGGACCGCTTGTACGCGGTGCCCGTCATGAGCGAGGTGATCGCACCGGCCAGGGCACGCCCGCCCTCGCTGTCGTACGCGTGGCCGGTCGCCATCAGCAGCGCGCCGAGGTTGGCGTAGCCGATGCCGAGCTGGCGGTAGGCGCGGGTCGTCTCGCCGATCGGCTCGGTCGGGAAGTCCGCGAAGCAGATGGAGATGTCCATCGCGGTGATGATGATCTCGACGCTCTTGGCGAACTTCTTGGCCTCGAAGGTGCCGTCCTCGCGCAGGAACTTCATGAGGTTCAGCGAGGCGAGGTTGCAGGAGGAGTTGTCGAGCGACATGTACTCCGAGCACGGGTTGCTCGCGGTGATGCGGCCCGACTCCGGGTTGGTGTGCCAGTCGTTGATCGTGTCGTCGTACTGGATGCCGGGGTCGGCGCACTCCCACGCCGCAGTCGCCAGCTTCTTCCACAGCTCACGGGCGTCGACGGTCTCGATGACCTGGCCGTCGAGCCGGCCGCGCAGGCCGAAGTCGGTGCCCTCCTCGACCGCGCGCATGAACTCGTCGCTGACGCGGACGGAGTTGTTGGCGTTCTGGTACTGGACGCTGACGATGTCCTTGCCGCCGAGGTCCATGTCGAAGCCGGCGTCACGCAGCGCGCGGATCTTGTCCTCCTCGCGCGCCTTGGTGTCGATGAACTCCTCGATGTCGGGGTGGTCCACGTCGAGCACGACCATCTTGGCGGCGCGGCGGGTGGCGCCACCGCTCTTGATGGTGCCGGCGGAGGCGTCCGCGCCGCGCATGAAGGAGACCGGGCCGGAGGCGGTGCCGCCGGAGGACAGCAGCTCCTTGCTGGAGCGGATGCGGGAGAGGTTCAGGCCGGCGCCGGAGCCGCCCTGGAAGATCTTCCCCTCCTCCTTGTACCAGTTGAGGATCGAGTCCATCGTGTCGTCGACCGCGAGGATGAAGCAGGCCGAGACCTGCTGCGGCGCAGTGGTTCCCACGTTGAACCACACAGGCGAGTTGAAGCTGAACACCTGGTGCAGCAGCATCCAGGTCAGCTCGTGCTCGAAGAGCTGCGCGTCGTCCTCGCTGGCGAAGTAGCCGTGCTCACGGCCTGCCTTGCCGTACGTCAGGACGACCCGGTCGATGAGCTGCCGCAGCGAGCTCTCGCGCTGCTCGGTGCCGACCGCGCCGCGGAAGTACTTGGTGGTGACGATGTTGGCGGCGTTGACCGACCAGAAGTCCGGGAACTCCACCCCGCGCTGCTCGAAGTTGATCGAGCCGTCGCGCCAGTTGGTCATGACGACGTCGCGCCGCTCCCAGCTCACCTCGTCGTACGGGTGCACCCCGGGCGTCGTGTAGACGCGCTCGATCGGCAGCCGCGCCTTGCGCGACCGCTGCGTGGGGGTGGCGCCGCTGACCGTCTCCGTCATGCTCAGTTCTCCAGTCGTCTGTAGGTACAACAACCGCGGCACCCGCGGCATTCGTCTGTGGGAGGGGGGATTTCTGGCGTACGAGGGACTAGCGGGCCGGGACCAGCCGGTCCGGCGGGCC
>SCTD01000325.1 GCA_004299215.1 Frankiales bacterium
GCGCTCCCGCGTCAGCGACTGCGCCCGCTCGTCCCGGGCGGGTAGTCAGCGCCGGAGGGCCACGACGCCGGGCGGCGGGAGCCCGGCGGTCGCGCAGAGCAGGTCGCACCAGGCGAGCAGGTGGATACCCAGGTCCATCGTGCCGTCGGCGCCCGGAAGCGGCGTCCACGAGGCGCGGACCTCGACCTCGCTGACCTCCTCGGCATCCTCGATCTGCCCGAACCGGCACGACACGGTGCGGGTCACCGTCCCGCCGGCGGCCGTGTGCGAGGCCGCCCGGTCCCGGAGCGAGTCGGTCAGCCAGGACCAGCCCACCTGGGCCAGCGCCGGATCGGCCGCCATCTCCGCCTCGACGTCGGCGCTGACGAACGCGACCACGCGGGTGTCGCCGCGCCATCCCTCCTGCCCGTCCGGGTCGTGCAGCACCACGAAGCGCCCGCTGGCGACCTGGTCGTCGCCGCGGCCGACCTCGGCGGAGACCGCGACGGCGTACGGCGCCAGCCGCTTCGGGGCCGGCACCTCCTCCAGCTCGAGCCCGGCCCGCCCGTGCGCGGTGAGCGCGGCGCGCAGCCCCTCGACGGCAGCGCGGAACGGCTCCGGCAGCTCCGCCCTGTCGCCCACAGCCGGAGGGTAGGTCGGCACGGACCTGCCCGGCGTGCGCCGCGCCGGTTCCCGCCTAGCGTGTCCGGGTGCCCGCCCTCCTCGCGCTGCTGGCCAGCCTGCTGTGGGGTACCGCTGACTTCCTCGGCGGCACCGCGACCCGCCGGCTCCCGGTCGTCGCCGTCGTGGGGGTCTCCCAGCTCGTCGCGCTGCTCGGCCTGATCCCCGTCGCGGTCCTGACCGGCGCGCTGGACGAGCCCCGCGACTACCTGGTCCCCGGGCTGCTCGCCGGGACAGCCGGGGTGGTCGCGCTGGCGGCGTTCTACCGCGCCCTCGCGGTCGGCACGATGGGTGTGGTCGCGCCGGTGGCGGCGCTCGGCGTGGTGGTCCCGGTCGCGGCCGGGCTGATCGACGGCGAGACGCCCGCCCCGGTACAGCTGGTCGGGATCGCCGTGGCGGTGCTGGGCGTCGTCCTGGCCAGCGGTCCGGAGCTGTCCGGGGAGGGGCGCGGCGGGCTGGAGCCGCTGCTGCTGGCCGGGGTGGCGGCGCTCGGCTTCGGCGCGGTCTTCGTGCTGATCGCCGAGGGGACGGCCTCCGGCAGCCTCGGCTCGGTCGTGATGACGCTGCTCACGATGCGCGCCGTCAGCGTCCTGGTGCTGAGCGCGGTGCTGCTCGTGGTCCTGCGAGTGCGGGGCGCCGGGCTCGGGATCGGCCGGGCCGACCTGCCGGTGCTGCTCGCGATCGGCGCCTTCGACGTGGGCGCGAACGCCGCCTTCGCCGTCGCCTCGCAGAGCGACCTGATCAGCGTGACCGCCGTGCTGGCCTCGCTCTACCCGGTGGTGACCGTGCTGCTCGCCCGCCGCGTCCACGGCGAGCGGCTCGTCGGCCTGCAGGTCCCCGGCGTGCTCCTGGCCCTGGTCGGCGTGGTCCTCCTCGCCGCCGGGTAGCGGGTCCGAGGCCAAGCCTCAAGGCCCCCACCAACCCCGTCGATCAGGCGGCGTGGGGACCGACACGCGCATCGAGGTGATCCCGGCCGCCTGGCGCCGCACGCTGCGGCGCGCGGGCAGGCCGGCGCTCGCGCTCGCCCTGGTCCTGACCGGCGCCGGCGCAGCTGCGGCCGTCAGCAGCACCCAGGCCCCCGCGACGGCCGCTGGCGCCGCCGCCGGCACGACCGCGCTGTGGCTGACCGGCTCGTCGCTGTCCTACGCCGACGCGCAGGAGGCGTCGAGCCGGCTGGGCTGGGTCGCCTCGTCGTACTCCCTGCCGGGCGTCGGCATCAGCCGCAGCACCTCCGGCACCAGCACGCTCGGGGACGTCGGCCGCCGGCTGCTGCCGAGCCGGACCCCGCCGGACGTCGTCGTGCTGCAGGGCGGGGAGGCCGACAACGGCGGCGCCGGCCAGTCGCTGAGCGAGGCCACGGCGAACCTGCTCGACCACGTGCAGCGCAGCACCGACCCCGGCACCCGGGTCGTGCTCGTGGGCCCGATCCCCGGCCCGGACGTGCCGGACAGCCTGCGCCGCGTCAACGAGGTGCTCGCACGTGTGGCGCAGCAGAGCGGGGTGGAGTACGTCGACGCCCTCGACGAGGGCTGGCGGGCCGGGCACCCCGACCTGCCCGGCCAGCTCGCGGCGGCCCTCTAGGCGGCGGCGAACTCCACGACCACCACGTCGTCGTGCAGCCCCAGCACGATCGCGAAGCCGCACTCCACGCAGGCCAGGTCGAGGCAGTCGGGGCCGTGACCGTCGGCGCACGGCGGGACCTCGAAGGCCTTCTCGTCCTTGCACTCGGCACACCAGCGGATGTCCATGCCAGAACGGTGACACGACCCTCCGACAGTTCTCGGCAGGCGCGCCGCGGCACCCGTGGGACGATGGAACGGATGAGCAACAGCCCCGGAGACCCCGCCCGCGCCGCCACCCGAGAGTCCGCCTTCGTCAAGGCCTGCAGACGCGAGCCCGTCCCGCACACGCCGGTGTGGTTCATGCGGCAGGCCGGACGCGCCCTGCCGGAGTACCGCGCGCTGCGCGAGGGCACCGAGATGCTGCAGGCCTGCACGACACCGGATCTCGTCACCGAGATCACCCTGCAGCCGGTCCGGCGCTACGGCGTCGACGCCGCGATCTTCTTCTCCGACATCGTCGTGCCGCTCAAGGCCGTCGGCGTCGACCTGGACATCGTCCCGGGCGTCGGTCCGGTCGTCGCCGAGCCGTTCCGCACCGAGGCCGACCTCGACCGGCTGCCCGAGCTCACGCCCGAGCACGTCCCGTACGTCACCGAGGCCATCCGCTCGCTCACCGGTGAGCTGGGGGAGACCCCGCTGATCGGCTTCGCCGGTGCGCCGTTCACGCTGGCGAGCTACCTGGTCGAGGGCGGCCCGAGCAAGAACCACGCCCGGACCAAGGCGCTGATGTACGGCCAGCCATCCCTGTGGTCGGCCCTGCTCGACCGGCTCGCCACCATCACGCTGGCCTTCCTTCGCGTGCAGGTCGACGCGGGGGCGAGCGCGGTGCAGCTGTTCGACTCCTGGGTGGGTGCGCTGCCCGCGGCGGACTACCGGGCGTACGTCCAGCCGCACAGCGCGCGGGTGCTCGCCGCCGTGGCGGAGGTCCCCCGCATCCACTTCGGGGTCGGCACGGGGGAGCTGCTGCACGACATGGGACAGGCCGGGGCCGACGTCGTCGGCGTCGACTGGCGGGTCCCGCTCGACACCGCCGTGAACCGGATCGGCCCGGGCAAGGCCGTCCAGGGCAACCTGGACCCCACGCTCGTCTTCGCGCCCGAGGAGGTCATCGCGCGCAAGGTCCGCGAGACCCTCGAGCAGGGCAAGGCGGCGGAGGGGCACGTCTTCAACCTCGGTCACGGCGTGCTGCCCGAGACCGACCCGGACTCACTGCTGCGCGTCGTCGAGCTGGTGCACGCGGGTCTGTAGCCACCGGGCGCAGACCGCAGCGGACAGCACCATCACCGCGGCCGCGCCGAGCAGCGCGAGCCGCACGCTCGTGACGTACGACGCCTCGGCCGCGCCGCGCAGCAGCAGCAGGGCGTCCAACGGCACCTGCCCGTCGGCGAGCCCCAGCACCTCCGACTGGGAGGCCCCGCGCAGCAGCGCCTCCACCAGGCTCTCGCTGCGCGCGTCGGGCACCCCCAGGCCGAGCAGCCGGGTCGTGAGGTCGGTCCCGAGCCGAGCCACCACGAGCGCACCCAGCCCGGCGACCGCCACGACGCCGCCGACCTCGCGGGCGACGTTCACCGTTGCCGCGGCCAGCCCGGAGCGGCTGCTCGCGACCGCGTCGAGCGACGCCGTCACGACGGGAGCCGTCGTGAGCCCGATGCCCACCCCGCTCAGCGCCAGCAGCAGGCCCAGCTCGAGGTCACCGAGCTCCTCGGCGAGCCGCGCGCCGGTCAGCGCCAGCCCGGCGGCGGTGAGCAGCAGGCCGGCCAGCACCGGCGGCCGGGGGCCGCGAGCCGCGGCCCAGCGGCCGGCGACCGGCGCCGTGACGACGAGGGCGACCGTGAGCGGCAGCAGCCGCAGCGCCGCCGGCAGCGCCTCCCGCTGCTGCACCAGCTGCAGGAACAGCGACAGGAAGACCAGCAGCACGAAGACCGCGAGGCTCGCGGCGAACGCCCCGACCGTCGCCCCGAGGAAGTCCCGCCGCCGGAGCAGCGCGAGCGGCAGGACCGGATGGGGCGTACGCCGCTCCACCGCGGCGAACCCGACCCCGCCGGCCAGGGCGACCGCTGCGGCGAGCAGCACCGACGCACCCAGCCCGTCCCGCCCTGCGAGCACGACGGCGTAGGTCGCCGCGGCCAGCGCCAGCGCCCCGAGCACCTGCCCCGGCACGTCCAGCCCCCTGCGCGGCTCGGCGGGCGCGGAGGGAGCCGGCACGGCGAGCACCACCAGGGCGACGAGGGCGCAGAGGGGGAGGTTGACCCAGAAGACGGCCGGCCAGCCGGACGCCGCGACCAGCAGGCCGCCGACGACCGGACCGAGGACCAGCGCGCTCGCCCCCGTCGCCGCCCACAACCCGACGGCGCGGGCACGGGGACCGGGCTCCGGGTAGGCCGCCGCCAGCACAGACAGCCCGCCGGGCAGCACCAGCGCTGCACCGACGCCCTGCACCGCGCGGGCGGTGATCAGGGCCCCGGCGCTGTCGGCGGTCGCGCACGCCGCGGACGCCGCCGCGAAGACCGCGAGCCCGGTGACGAAGACCCGGCGCCGCCCGGCGACGTCGGCCAGCGTGCCGCCGGTGAGCAGGAGAGCGGCCAGCGCGACCGTGTAGGCGGTCACGACGCCCTGCAGCTCGGCGACGCCCGCTCCGAGGTCGGACTGGATGTCGCGCAGGGCCACCGCCACGACGGTGTTGTCCAGCGTGGCCGTGAACGCCGCCAGCGAGGTGGCGACCAGGACCAGCGGGCGCCGCAGGTCCCTCACGCCAGGCGGATCGTGACGGAGTCCACCATCGCCTGCTCGGCCTGCTCCAGCGTGAACGCCGGGTCGCCGACGTGGTCGCGCAGCATCGCAGCGGGGGAGGGCATCTCGCCCGGCTCCGGCCACGACGCGGGGTCCCACAGCCCGGAGCGCACGAACGCCTTCGGGCAGTGCGTGAACACCTCCTCGACAGCGACCACGAGCGCGGCGCGGGGTGGCTTGCCGACAGCGGTGAGCGAGGCCAGCAGCGACGCGTCCGTGCTCACGCACGCCCGGCCGTTCACGCGCAGCGTCTGCCCGCGGCCGGGCAGCAGGAGCAGCAGGCCCGCCCGCCCGGTCTGGATGACGTTGCGGAAGGTGTCCAGCCGGCGGTTCCCCGTCGCGTCGGGGATGGCGAGCGTGCGCTCGTCGAGCACCGAGATGAACCCGGGCGGGCCGCCGCGCGGCGTGACGTCGACCCGTCCGGAGGCGTCCGCGCTCGCGACCAGCGCGAAGCGGCAGAGCGCCAGGTAGCGGCGGCAGTGGTCGTCGAGGTGGTCGATCTCCTTGC
>SCTD01000326.1 GCA_004299215.1 Frankiales bacterium
CCCGAGGTTGCGGTCGTCGAGCGCCGCCTCGACCTCGTCCATGACGTAGAACGGCGAGGGCCGGGCGCGGAAGATCGCCACCAGCAGCGCGATGGCGGTCAGCGACCGCTCACCGCCCGACAGCAGCGACAGCCTGCTGACCTTCTTGCCGGCGGGGCGGGCCAGCACCTCGATGCCCGTGGTCAGCAGGTCGTCGGGGTCGGTGAGCACGAGCTTGCCCTCACCGCCGGGGAAGAGCGTCGCGAAGACGTGCACGAACTCCCGGGCGGTGTCCTCGAAGGCGGCCTGGAACACGTCGTGGATCCGCTCGTCGACGTCGCGGACGATGTCGAGCAGGTCCCGCCGGGTGGCCTTGAGGTCCTCGAGCTGGGTGGTGAGGAAGGCCGAGCGCTCCTCGAGGGCGGCGTACTCCTCCAGGGCGAGCGGGTTGACCTTGCCGAGCAGGGCGAGGGCCCGCTCCGCGGTGGCGGAGCGCTTCTCCTGGGTCGCGCGGTCGTACGGCTGGGGCTCGGCCTCGTCGTCGAGCGTCCCGTCCTCGGTCACGACCGGGACGAGGCTGTCGGGGCCGTACTCCGCGACCAGCTGGTCCAGCGGCACGCCCCACTCGGAGACCGCGCGCTCCTCGAGCTGCTCGATCCGCAGCCGCTGCTCGGCGCGGGCGACCTCGTCGCGGTGGACGACGTCGGTGAGCCGCTCGAGGTCGGCGGACAGCTCGCGGGTGCGGGCGCGCAGGGCGAGCAGCTCCCCTTCGGTCACCGATCGGGCGGCGGCGGCCGACTCGCGCTCGGCGGCGGCGGCCGTGAGCGACCCGGCGATGGCCGCGAGCGCCTCCTGGGCGCCCTCCACGACGGCGGCCGCGACGACGGCTCCGCGGGACCGGGAGGCCCGCAGCTCCACCAGCCGCTCGCGGGCGACCCGCTCCTGCCGGGCGGCGCGCTCGAGCGACTCGGCCCGACCGGCGAGCGCCCGGCCGCGCTCCTCACCCGTGCGGACGGCCAGCCGGGCCTCGACCTCGGCCGCGCGGGCGGCGGTGGCCGCCGCGGCGAGGCGGTCCCGCACCTCGGTCGAGGGCTCCTCCTCGGCCGGGGCGCTCTCGGCCGCGGCGAGCCGCTCCTCGAGCTCCGCCAGCCCCGACAGGTCCTTGTCGCGGGCCTCCTCCGCGCGCACCCTGGCCTGCTCCAGCCGGCCCGCCTCGGCCTCGGCAGCGCGGGCCGCCGACGCGAGCAGCCCCAGCTGCTCGCCGAGCGCGGCCATCGTGGCGTCGGAGGCGTTGAGCGCCTCGAGCGCGGCCTCGACCTCGACGGTGGCCGCCTCCACGTCGGCGCGAGCGGTCTGCACCTCGAAGCGCAGCCGCTCCTGCCGGCGCTGGGCCTCGTCGTGCGCGGCGGCCGCCTCGTCGACGGCGGCCTGCACCTCGAGCAGGGACGGCGCCTTGGCCGAGCCGCCGATCGCCCAGTGCGACCCGAGCAGGTCGCCCTCAGCGGTGACGGCCCGGACGTCGGGGTGCTGCCGCACGAGCGCCGCGGCCGCGTCGAGCGAGTCGACGACGGCCACCCGCTGCAGCGCCCGGGTGAGCGCGGGCTTGAGTGACTCGGGGGCCTCCACGAGGTCGATCGCCCAGCGCGCGGCATCGGGCAGCGGCGGCCAGACCTCGGTGTCGTACGCCCCTCCGCCGACCAGCAGCCCGGCCCGACCCGCGTCGTCGGACTTCAGCCGCTGCAGGGCGGACGCGGCGTCGGTCGGCGACGCGACCGCCACGGCGTCGGCGACGGCGCCGAGCGCAGCGGCCACCGCCTGCTCCGAGCCCGCCTGCACGTGCACCAGCGCGGCCACGGTGCCGAGCACGCCCGGCAGGTCGGCGTCGAGCAGCGCGCCCGAGCCGTCCTTGCGGGCCAGCGACAGCGACAGCGCGTCGCGCCGGGCAGCCCAGGTGCTGCGCTCGCGCTCGGCCTCGCGCTCCTCCGCCTGCAGCGCGGTGAGCCGCTGCTGCGCCTCGGCGAGGGCGGCGGCGGCGGTCTCGTGCCGCTCGTCGAGGTCGACCTCGCCCTCGTCGAGCCCGCCGGCCTCGGCCTGCAGCGCCTCGAGGTCGGCCTGCGCCCGCTCGACGCGGGCGTGCGCCTCGTCGAGCGCCCCGGCCAGCCGGCCCAGCTCGGCCTCGGCGGCCTGGGCGCGCGAGCGGAGCGCACCCACCTGGCCGGTGAGCTTCGCGAGCCCCTCGCGCCGGTCGGCGACGGCGCGGACGGCCGCGACCAGCGCCTTCTCCTCGGCCGACAGCGCGGCCTCGGCGTCGGTGCGCCGGGTGACGGCGTCCTGCAGCCGCTGCCGGTCCTCGACCAGCTGCTCCTCCAGCGCCGCCTCCTGCTCGCGGACGGCGGCCGCCTCCGCCTCGATCTGCTCCGGGTCGCGACCCGGCCGGGCCTCCTCGGGCAGGGCGGCGGTCAGGTGCCGGTGCCGCTCGGCGGCGAGGGTGCCGGTGCCGCGGAGCCGCTCCTCGAGGGCCGACAGCCGGTACCACGTCTCCTGCGCGCGGGCGAGCGCCTGCGCCTGCGGCTGGGCGGCGGTCTCGAGCTCGGCCTCGCGCGCCTGAGCGGCCGCGAGCTCCTTCTCCACCTGCGCGCGTCGCTCGCGGACGGCCGTCTCGTCGCGGACCTCCGCGTCGAGGGAGGCGCGCAGGTGGACCAGGTCGTCGGCGAGCAGCCGGAGCCTGGCGTCGCGCAGGTCGGCCTGCACCTGCGCGGCGCGGCGGGCGACCTCGGCCTGCTTGCCGAGCGGCTTGAGCTGCCGGCGGAGCTCCACGGTGAGGTCCTGCAGCCGGGTGAGGTTGGCCGACATCGCCTCGAGCTTGCGGAGCGCCTTCTCCTTGCGCTTGCGGTGCTTGAGGACGCCCGCGGCCTCCTCGATGAAGCCCCGGCGGTCCTCCGGCCGAGCGCTCAGGACCGCGTCGAGCTGGCCCTGCCCCACGACGACGTGCAGCTCGCGGCCGATGCCGCTGTCGCTCATCAGCTCCTGCACGTCGACCAGGCGGCACTTGGAGCCGTTGATGGCGTACTCCGAGGCGCCGTCGCGGAACATCAGCCGGGTGACGCTGACCTCGGCGTACTCGATCGGCAGCGCACCGTCGGTGTTGTCGATGGTGAGGGTGACCTCGGCCCGGCCGAGCGGCGGGCGGCCGGGGGTGCCGGCGAAGATGACGTCCTCCATCTTGCCGCCGCGCAGGGCCTTCGCGCCCTGCTCGCCGAGCACCCAGGCGATGGCGTCGACGACGTTGCTCTTGCCCGACCCGTTGGGGCCGACCACGCAGGTGATGCCCGGCTCGAAGCGCAGGGTCGTCGGCGACGCGAAGGACTTGAAGCCCTTGAGCGTGAGGCTCTTGAGGTGCACCTGGGGTCTCTCGGTCGGCCTGGGGGAAGACCGCCGCGAGAGTACCGGCGCGAGCGGCCGCCGGGTGGCAGACACACGAAGGGCGCCCCCCGTGGTGCGGGGGACGCCCTGTCGAACGGGTGCGGTCTAGGTGAGGGCCGGCTGGTCGTCGAGGGTCAGCATGCGGATGTCGTCCTCGACGTGCACGGAGGCGACGAGGGCCTCGTTGGCGGCGGTGACGCGGGCCAGCTCGGCCTCCAGGTCACGGACCCTCGAGCGGAGGCGGCGCACCTCGTCGACGAGTCGCAGGTCGGCGCCGCCGACGTGACCGAGCAGGGCCTTCGCCATGGGTTGCTGTCCTCCGCGTCGAGGTGTGGTGTCCGCGTGTCGCACTCGGCAGATGGCCAGAGGGGCGGTGACGAAAGTGTGACAGGCCCAACCCGGGTGGTCAAGACTCCAGGTCACGAAGCGGTCACGGTGCCGCCTCTCGGCCTACCGCTCGACGAACCCGTCGAGACCGCCCCGGGCGGTCCCCCACCGCTCGGCCACGAAGTCGACCCGACCGGGCGTCCCCGCCCCGCGCAGGAGCTCCAGCAGCTCCTCGCAGGCCGCCCGAGGGCCCTCGGCGACGACCTCGACCCGGCCGTCCGCGAGGTTGGTGGCCGCGCCGGTCAGCCCCAGCTCGAGCGCCCGCGCCCGGGTCCACCAGCGGAAGCCGACGCCCTGCACGCGGCCCTTGACGAACGCCTGCATCCGCACGTCGTCCACACCGGCAGACTAGGACCGTGCCCCTGACGATCGCCCCGTGCCGGCAGCTCTGCGACTGGGTCCGGACCCCGGGGTCGTACGACGGGCAGCCGCTGCTGGCCTGCCGCGGCTGCGGGTCGCAGTGGGTGCGCAGCGAGCCGTGGACCCCCGCCCAGGCCGACGGCAGCCGCCCGTACGCGGTGCTCGAGGAGCTCCGCCGCCCCGCCTCCCCCTCCTCGCCCTCTGGGTGATGTCCCCAGCACCCTGGCGCTGGGGACATCACCCGGAACGCGGCGCCCGGGGGCTCAGACCGCCCGCGGGCGGGGCTGGCAGCGGGGACAGCTGAAGCTGGAGCGGTTCATGAAGGACTCGCGACGGATCGGCGCGCCGCAGCGGTTGCAGGGCTCCCCCTCGCGCCCGTAGGCGTTGAGCGACTGCTCGAACAGCCCGCTCACCCCCTCGGCGGAGACGTAGAGCGCGTCGAAGCTGGTGCCGCCCTGCTCGACCGCCGCAGACAGCACGTCGCGGGCGTGGGCCAGCAGCCGGCGCGCTGCCGGGCGGCTGAGCCGGTCGGTCGGCCGCTCGCCGTGCAGCCGCGCCCGCCACAGCGTCTCGTCGGCGTAGATGTTGCCCAGGCCGCTCACCAGGGTCTGGTCGAGCAGCGCGCGCTTGATCCCCGTACGCCGCGTGCGCAGCCGCGCGACGAAGGCGTCGTCGTCGAACTCGGGGTCGAGCGGGTCCCGGGCGATGTGCGCGATGAGGGGCGGCACCGGCTCCCCGCCGGGCACCACCAGGAGCCCGCCGAAGGTCCGCTGGTCGACGAAGCGCAGCTCCCGGCCACCGTCGGCGAAGCGCAGCCGGACGTGCAGGTGCTTCTGCAGCGGGCTGTCTCCCGGCACGACGAGCAGCTGACCGCTCATACCCAGGTGCCCGGTGAGGGCGTCGCCGGAGTCCAGCGGCAGCCAGAGGTACTTGCCGCGACGCCTCGCCGCGAGCACGGTGCGACCGGTCAGCCGGGCGGCGAAGTCGTCGCCGCCCGCCTCGTGCCGGCGGACCGCGCGCGGGTGCGTGACGGTGACCTGGCCGACCGTGCGCCCGGCCACCCCGCGGTGCAGCCCGAGCCGGACGGTCTCGACCTCCGGCAGCTCAGGCACCCGCCGGCTCTCCCCCGAGCGCCGTCCCCGTCTGCGCGCCTTCGAGCGCCGTCCCCGTCTGCGCGCCTTCGAGCGCAGCCCCCGTCTGCGCGCCTTCGAGCGCGACGTAGGCGGCCTCCGCCGCCTGCTGCTCGGCCTCCTTCTTGCTCCTGCCGGCGCCGGCGCCCTGCACCTCGCCGCCCAGGGCCACCTCCGCGGTGAAGCTCTTGGCGTGGTCCGGACCGCTCTCCGCGATCCGGTAGTCCGGGACGCCGAGCCCGCGGGCGGCGCTCAGCTCCTGCAGCGCGGTCTTCCAGTCCAGGGACGCGCCGTCCTCGGAGGCCGCACGCATCAGCGGGTCGAACAGCGTCCGGACCACCGTCGTGACGGTGCCGATCCCGCGGTCGAGGTAGACCGCCCCGAGGACCGCCTCCATCGTGTCGGCGAGGATCGAGTTCTTGTCCCGCCCGCCGGTCACCTCCTCGCCGCGGCCGAGCCGCAGCCACTTCCCGAGCTGGAGGGTGCGGGCGACGTCGGCCAGCGCTCGGGTGTTGACCACGCTGGCCCGCAGCTTGGCGAGCGACCCCTCCGGCAGCTCGGGGTGCGTCGTGTAGAGGGCGTCCGTCACGACCAGCCCGAGGACCGCGTCCCCGAGGAACTCCAGCCGCTCGTTGGTGGGCAGGCCACCGTTCTCGTAGGCGTACGACCGATGCGTCAGCGCACGCTCGAGCAGGACCGGGTCGATGCCGGTCCCCAGCGCCGCCTCGAGCAGGGTGTACGGCGGACCGGCCTCGCCCTCGACCGCCTTCACCGCGAGAGGGTGCTGGCTAGACCGCGACGACGGTGCGCTTGTCGTACCGGCCGCACTCCGGGCAGACCGTGTGCGGCAGCGTGACGTGCCCGCGGTCGCAGGTGGTCAGCGTCGGGGCAGCGGTCTTCCACTGCGCACGGCGCGAGCGGGTGTTGCTGCGCGACATCTTGCGCTTCGGAACGGCCATCTGCTCACTTCTCCTGGGGGTCGGTCGTGGTCGAGCCTTGCTTCGCCAGATCGTGCAGCGCGGCCCACCGGATGTCCGGCGTTCCGTGCGAGTGGTCCTCCGGCAGGTCGTCGAGCCGCTCGCCGCAGTCGGCGCACAGCCCGCCGCAGTCCTCCCGGCAGAGCGGTGTGAGCGGGAGTGCGAGCACCACCGCGTCACGCAGCACGGGTTCGAGGTCGAGCAGGTCGCCCTCCATCCGCGCCAGGTCCTCGTCGTCGTCGCCCGCCTCGCTCTCGGGGTAGGCGAACAGTTCCTGCAGGTCGACCGTCAGCTCGTCGCTGACGGCCTCCAGGCAGCGACCGCACTCCCCCGTCAGCGGGACGGTGGCGACGCCGCTCACCAGCACGCCCTCCATGACCGACTCGAGCCTGAGATCCAGGTCGATCTCGGCGCCGGGGGGCACTCCGATGAGCTCGACCCCGAGGCCGTCGGGCGCGGGAGCGGGGAACCGCACCTCTCGCATCGATCCCGGTCGGCGCCCGAGCTCGCGGGTGTCCACGACGAGGGGCTTGCGGGGATCGAGGCGGTGCTGCGACTTCCTGTTCTCGGGCACGACGAACCTTCAGGGTCGAAAGAAGACCGTCCACGAGGGTAGCGGACCGCGCCGCGGGGGTCGATCTCGTCCCGCTGCCCCGTTGCGTCCTGCTCAGAGGAGCACCTGCCCGCACGTCGTGCAGGACGCAAGGGCAGGGGTACGGCGGGTCAGCCGCGGAGCTCGTCCATCTCGGACGAGCCGGACAGCCGGGCGCGGCCCTTCTCGACCGCGGCGAGGGTCTTGGCGAGCACCACCTCGAAGTTGGCGAGCTTGCCGTCGACGTAGTCCTCGACCTCGTCGCGCATCGCGTCCGCCTGCTCCCGGGCCGTGGTCAGCAGCCGGTCGGCCTCGGCGCGCGCCTCGCGCAGCACGCTCTCCTTCTCGACCAGCCGGGTCCGCTCCGCCAGCGCCTCGGCCCGCAGCCGCTCCACCTCGCGCCGGCCCTCCTCGACGACCCCGTCGCGGTCGCCGAGCAGCCGCTGGGCGTCGTCGACGGCCGCGGGGACCAGCTCGCGCAGCTGCTGCAGCCGGCCGAGCACCTCGTCGCGGTGGACGACGGCGGAGGCCGACATCGGCAGCGTCCGAGCCGACTCGACGATCTGCACGAGCTCGTCGAGGACCCGCTGGATGCCGGCCAGGCGATCGCTCGTCAGGGGGCGGCCAGCCGCTCGGCGAGGGAGGTGAGCACGCGCTCCGGCACCAGCTTCGAGACGTCGCCGCCGTACGTCGCGACCTCCTTGACCAGGCTGGAGGACAGGAAGGAGTAGAGCGGGTTGGTCGTCATGAACATCGTCTCGACGCCCGCCAGGCCGTGGTTCATCTGCGCCATCTGCAGCTCGTAGTCGAAGTCGCTGATCGCCCGCAGCCCCTTGACGATGACCGGGATGCCGTGCGCCTGGCAGTAGTCGACGAGCAGCCCGTGGAAGCTGTCGACCTTGACGTTCCCGTAGACGGCGGTGACGTCGGCGAGCAGCGCCATCCGCTCCTCGACCGTGAACAGGGAGGACTTCTTCTTGTTGATGAGGACCGCGACGGTGACCTCGTCGTAGATCTTGGAGGCTCGCTCGACGATGTCGAGGTGGCCGAGGGTCACCGGGTCGAAGGAACCGGGGCAGACGGCCCGTCTCATGCGGGCGACGCTAGCAGCGGGCCCCGGGCGTACCAGAGGGTGGCCTCGCCGTACCTGCGCTCGCGGACGGGCTCGTAGTCCCCGGGCCACGCGAGCGGGGCGTTGCGGGTCCGTCGCTCCACGACGACCACCGCGTCGTCGGCGAGCCACGGGACGAGCAGCTCGAGCGCGGGGACGACGTCGAGCTCGTACGGCGGGTCGAGCAGCGCCAGGTCGTAGCGGGGCTCGGGATCGATCTCCAGGAAGCGCTCCACCGGCTGGCCGACCACGAAGGCGCTCCGGAAGCCGAGGAGCTCGGCGTTGGCCCGCAGGACGGCGGTGGCGGCCGGGTCGGACTCGACCAGGGTGGCGCTCGCGGCGCCCCGCGACAGCGCCTCCAGCCCGAGCGCCCCCGAGCCGGCGAACAGGTCCAGCACCCGGGCGCCCTCGAGGTCGAGCAGGCTCTGCAGGCTGCTGAAGAGCCCCTCGCGCGCCCGGTCGGAGGTCGGCCGGGTCGTGGTCCCGTCGGGGACCTGCAGCCGGCGCCCGCGGGCGGTCCCGGCGATCACGCGCGTCATGCGGTCCAGTCTGCCGGTCAGGCCTTGGCGAGGTACTCGGCGCGCTCCTCGTCGAGGACGTCGGCGACGGCCTGGGCGAGCGCCGGGTGCCGCTCCAGCGCCGGGTCGTCCGCCACGAGCCGCACCGCCTCGGCGCGCGCCTCGAGGATCAGCTCCTCGTGCTGGGCGAGCCGCAGCATCCGCAGCGACGACCTGCCACCGGACTGGTTCTTGCCGAGCACGTCGCCCTCACGGCGCTGCTCCAGGTCGACCCGGGAGAGCGCGAAGCCGTCGTTGGTGGCGGCCACCGCCCGCAGCCGCTCCCCCGCCGGCGACTCCGGATCGACCTCGGTGACCAGCACGCACAGCCCCGGCGCGCTGCCCCGGCCGACCCGGCCGCGCAGCTGGTGCAGCTGCGAGACGCCGAACCGGTCCGCGTCGAGGATCACCATCACGGTGGCGTTCGGGACGTCGACGCCGACCTCGATGACGGTCGTCGCGACCAGCACGTCGACCGCGCCGCGGGCGAAGCGCTGCATGACGTCGTCCTTGGCGTCCGGGGCCATCCGGCCGTGCAGCGGCTCCACGCGCAGCCCGGCGAGCAGCTCGCCGGCCAGCAGCGGCAGCACCTCCTCGACGGCCGCCGCGGGGCGCCGGCCCTCCGCGTCCGGCTCCACGGGGCCGTCGGCGTCGCCGATGCGGGGGCAGACGACGAAGGCCTGGCGGCCGGCGGCCACCTCCTCGCGCACCTTCTCCCAGGTGCGGTCGAAGGCCCGTCCGGCGGTGCCCACGACGTGGGTCGAGATCGGTGAGCGTCCCTTCGGGAGCTCGGTCAGCGTGCTGACCTCGAGGTCGCCGTAGACCGTCATCGCGATGGTGCGCGGGATCGGCGTCGCGGTCATGACGAGCACGTGCGGAGGGGTGGCCCCCTTGGCCCGCAGGGCGTCACGCTGCTCGACCCCGAAGCGGTGCTGCTCGTCGACGACCACGAGCCCGAGGTCGTGGAAGTCGACGCCCTCCGACAGCAGGGCGTGGGTGCCGACGACGATGCCCGCCTCGCCGCTCGCGGTCTCCGCGAGGGCCGCAGGGCGCGGCGGCGCGCCGTACGGCC